>JAGQPO010000876.1 GCA_020426665.1 Planctomycetales bacterium | reverse complement strand
GCTTCGTCATTTTTTGTTTTTGGGGATTCGACAGACTTCCAGTTCGTCGACAAGTGTCGATTTCGACGGACTGGAAGTCCGTCGTACATGTCGCGGTTAACCCTAATATTTAATTTGGAGGAAGGGCTATTGGTTCACTCCAATTCTTTTTTTACGGTAGCGGAACTCGTCAAGTGTTTCGTGTTGGAACCAGGAATCGACGAAAGTCTTGACGACTTCCGCTACCACTGGCCGTCTGCGTCCCAATTGAAGTAGGTCCAATTCGCTACATCGTTTCTTTGATGTCGACCGCTTCCATGACTTTGGTGTTTCGCTCGACAGCGATCACGGTGGTGCGCTGCCGCAAACCGTCACGACTTTCGGCCGTGACCGGCAGCACCTGACGCTTGTCGGGAAGCTTCATACGTACCGTGAAAGTTCCGTCGGTCTGCAGTTTTACCGGACGACCGCCCAACGACACCGACGAACCGGTCGACGTACGTCCGAAGACGATCAGCTCCGCATCAACTTCGAACGGCAGTTTGGTTTGACGAAGCAATGTGGGATCGGCAACCGTCTGACCTTGCGCGCCCCTTGTCGGCATTGACCGATGCAGACGTTCTTCGAACACCTCTTTCAAATCACCGCCGTTGGTGTCGTAACCACCACTAAGCGAGTAGATCCGCTCGTAATCGTCGGCGATATCATGCCAGTGTTCGTCCAACCGATCACATTCGCCGGGGCTGGGGGTTTCAACGATGTTGCTGCGGCAGATCGGATGGAAGTGATCGTCCGAAGTGACATAGCCGATTGCAACGCGAAAGCGTGTCGGCGGCTCTTGAACATCGATGTACCAGGTATCCACGCCGCCGTGGATCGGGATGTCTCGCTGGACAGTTTCGGCAATGTTGTTTGCCACATCTTCGACTTCGGTCACCCGCAACACCGGGTTGGCGGTGTGCCAACGTTCGGCTAACGAAGATTCCGCTCGAGCGACGCTGGCGCGAGTGATTTCCCAGGTGGCCTGTAACCAGTACGAATCGCGCACCATCAAAATGATCCGATCACGATGGGGCTCACCGGCACGCGACCGCTGGGCACCGTTGCGAACTGCCGAACCACCGACAAGGGTCCCCGTTGAAAGGTCACGATGTCGTTCCGCTTGCTCTTTTTGCCGACGCAGCTGAGCTCGAATGCGGGCGGTTTTGGCTGAAACCTTGGGTGCACGCATTTCGGGAAGCGGCCGATCATTCAAAGAAATATTTGACCGCGATCTGGATTTCGTCCTTCGTGAAGCCCTCGCCGGGGTCGACCGAGACTTCGACGACGATTTGACCGGAGCGGTATTCTTCTCCAAAACCGACGCGGATTTGCTGGACTCGCTTGATTTCACTGTGGCAACGGCCTTTGCCGAGCTGCCATTGGACTTCACGCCGTTTGACTTGATCCCGTTTGACTTAGGGGACCTCGACTTTGACGCCAAAGATGACGCCTTTGACTTACGCTGAAGCCGGCGTTGCGTCTTACTGATCGCATCGACCAGCTCCTCCTTACGCATTCCGTGCCAACCAGCAATCCCATAATTCTTCGCCATATCGGCGAGTTCCCGACGTGTCTGCGACTTCAGCTCTGCCGTCTTGATCAATTTTCTGTCTCCAGATGTTCTATTCGTGCTGGCCGGCGACTTGTGATTAAAAGGTGGGAAACCACAAGGTTGCTTTGGTGTGGGTGGTTTATTACTCGCTCGGACTCCTCAATCCGGTGCAGTCATCCCCAAAGAGAGGGGAGTTGGCGGGGTCACCTTGCCGCTCAGGAGCCTTTAACGGAGCAATCAACACCGCAGCCATTATGTCAACGCTTTGGAAAAGTTCCAGAGTCGGTTAGACGGATTGCATCGCTTGAATCGAAAATTGAGCCCAAACCGCCGTAAAGACCGGCAAATCCAGACCAAATTTTCTAAGGATTACAGCTTCCATTTTAGACAAGGAGTCTATCTTGCGAGGAATTCCGCTCCGTTTCCGCAGACACTGGACTGCTGGTGGTGCGGCTATCGGTCGCCCCACCTATCCCCCGGCGCAGGGCCGATCATGCTAGGCGACCAATTGAGGTGAAGCGAAAACCGCTTGGCCGGAGCGAACCATCCTGAGCGAGTTTGCATCGGGGGGCGGCGGGTACTGAACTGGCGAGCAGATAAACTGGCGAGCACTGGACTGAAGGCTACAAGATGTCGCGAGAGGGTCGGCCACCGACGGGTCAGGAATCTCGGGACCCAGACGACGTCCGCAGGTCGGCCGGTTCGCAGCCAACCAGTCCCGACCAAACGGACCGGGAACCGGATGCCCAGCACGCCGCTGACGTCCAGGGTTCTGGGCTACCAAGCTCGGTGCCTTCCGCTCCGGTGTGGGTGCGGTTGACCGGGGCCGGGATGGAACTCGCGTTCATCACAATCGTGTTTGGGGCGACAGGTGCAGCGATCGATCGCCACTTCAATATGGCTCGTCCGATGTACTCCGCTTTTGGCGGGTTATTGGGATTCACTCTTGGCATGGTGCGATTTATTCGCATGGCCAATCTGATCTCCCAGGCCCAACGATCGGTGGAATCAACGCGGTCAACTGAACCAAAACACAAAGCACAAAACAAAACGTCTGACGCAATCGATGAAGAACTGGACAGTTCGGATTCAGAAGGCATCGGACCGAGACATTTTTAGCAAGTTCCGAAACAGAATTAACTTTCCAACAAACGACATCACGACGGGCCAGAGATAGCGTTCGCCGCGTCATCAATCATCCGAATTTACCCAGCCTAATCAATCACCGTGGTTTCATTCATCCGATTCGATAAGCCCTACATTTGCAGCGTTTTCGCGATCGCGATTGCGTGGCTGGTCGGGATTTTGATGTCGTATGGGATGGCTGCGGCCGGGATTTTGTCGGCCGGCGGCGACTTGCTGGCGGCTGTTGCTGTCGGCAGCGGCGTGATCGCAATTGCCGGGGGATTGCCGGGTGTCGTGACCGAGTTGTTGCCCCGCTCGGAGGACTTGCCAGGTCGGATCACGATCGGTTTTTCGGCCGGAGTTCTAATTCGTCTCTTTGGGACTGTTGCACTTGTCGGGCTGTGTAGTTATCACTTGCCCGCCGCCAGGAAAGAAATCGCGGGAATGATTCTCGCATGGTACGTCTACCTGACAACTGTTGACGTGACAGTCTTGGCGATGCTTCTGCCTCGCCAGGACCGACCGGCTGTCACAAGAAGCTAAATAGCCAAGCATTCAAATCAATGAATCTGTTATTCGCATCTGAAGATCCACTTTCGCACGTCGTGCCGCATGCATTGCATCACGACCCGCTGTTCACTGTTTCGGTGGGTGGACCAGACCTGAACATCCCGGCGCTGTTTATCGAGCACGGCAAGTACAGTTTTTACATCACCAATCACCTGATGATGACGGCCGTCACGGCGGTCGCGGTGATTTTGGTGTTCAGCTATGTCGCGTCAAAGATTCGCGTCAAGGGCGACGGACTGGAGGCGTACCAGACCAAGGGTCGTGTCGCCCAGTTGTTCGAAACCCTGTGCTGGTTCATTCGTGACGAAGTGGTCCGTCCGAACTTGCACGAAAAGACAGACAAATACATCAAATACATTTGGACGGTCTTCTTTTTCATTCTGTTTGCCAACTTGCTGGGCTTGATTCCGTTGGGATACGGAATGAACTTGGTAGCGTTGGTTTGGGCCGAGAAAAAAGAAGCTGCCCATTTCATGCACTTCGGTGGAACTGCGACGGGCAACCTTTCGCTGAACATTATGTTGGCGATTTGCAGTTTTGTGGCGATCCTGTACATCGGGATTCGCGAAACCGGTGCCAAAACTTTTTTTGCACACTTCAACCCGGTCGGCTGGGACGGACCCAAGGCGATGTCGCTGGGTCTGGGATTGCCGCTGTATGCGTTGGAGTGGCTGGGGCTGCTGATCAAGACCGCCGTGCTTGCCATGCGTCTTTTCGGCACCATGATGGCGGGCCACTTGGTGATCGCTGTGATCGTCGGCCTGGTCTTTTCCGCTGCCGCGGTGTCACAGATGCTGGGCTATGGAGTCTGGATCACGGTGGCGCTCGGCTGCATCGTCTTGATGCTGTTGGAACTGTTTATCTGCATGTTGCAGGCATTCATTTTCACCTTCTTGACGGTTCTGTTCATCGCGACGGTGGCGACGCATCATGGCGATCACGACCATGAACACGAACATGATCCATTCAGTGATGAATCACAGATGGACTTGGATAAATTGATTGAACCCTCACGATTAGCCGGGTTGGCTGATTAGTGAACCACTTATTAACCTTTTGACCTTTCCCCCTTTTGTGTGCTCGTTCCTTTTCAGAGAAGACGGGCGACGAGAATTCTAGGAGCGAACCTGAGATGTTTGAATTCGCAATGATGCTTGCTCAAGAGACTGCAAACTTTGGCCTGATGGGTGTCGGCATCGGCATCGGCTTGGTGATTTTGGGAGCCGGTTTGGGTATCGGCCGCATCGGTGGCGGCGCCGTCGAAGCGATCGCACGTCAGCCCGAAGCAAGCGGAACCATCAGCACGCAAATGTTGATTTCGGCCGCTCTGATCGAAGGTGTGACCGTGATCGCGTTGATTCTGATGTACGTGCTCGGTGCTGCCTGAGAACTGTAACAAGAGATCGGTCGAGTTTGTTCGGCTGCCCGTTGTCGTTCGTCGTGAACGTCCGGTGGGCAGCGTTCCGATTCCGATTGCCCACGCTTAGGTGATTTGATGTCGTATTTGCGTTTTGCCTTGATGGCTGTCGCCGTGTTGTTCGTTTCACTCGGCCCCGCTGGGGTTACGGGATCAGCGTTTGCTGCTGACGATCCGAAGGTGGCGGCGGACGCGGATCATGAAGGTGGTGAAGAAGAGAGTGCCGATGGCGAACATGCCGAGCATGTTCTTCCTCCGATCCTGTCGATGGATCCAGGTGCTGCGATCGTCAACGTTGTGATCTTCCTGGGAACGTTTCTAATTCTCGCCAAGCTGGTTTGGCCCGTCATTCTTGGCGGACTGAAGGCTCGAGAGGATAAGATCGCCAGTGATTTGAAGAACGCGCAGGATGCCAATCTGAAAGCCGAACAGCTTTTGGCGGATTACGAGAAGAAGGTCCAGGACGTTGCCAGTGAGGCTCAGGGGATTTTGGCCGAGGCTCGACGTGACGCACAGTCCAACGCGACCAAAATCATCGATGAAGCGAAGGCAGACGCCCGTCGGCAAGGCGAGCGAGCTTTGGCTGACATCGAAACGGCCAAGAAAGTGGCTTTGTCCGAAATCGCCAGCCAGACATCCGCGCTTGCGATCGGTGTCGCCAAGCAGGTGGTTGGACGCGAATTAAAAGCCGAAGATCACGCCGAGCTGATCCGCAAATCGCTGGAACAGGTCCCGAGTAAGAATTGACCAACTTGACGGGTCGCCGCTGAGTCCGGCGACGCGAAACAGATTTGGAATCAACGATGGAAAACCCCGACGAAGTAAAACATGAAACGGTGATGGACACCGGAGCCGAGAAGCTGGGCAAGACCTACGCCCAGGCTCTGCTGGGTGCTGCCGAGAAGGCGGGTGTCACCGACAAGATCGTCGACCAGTTGATCCAATTGGTCGACCAATACCTTGCCAAGAGCCCACAGCTGGCTGCTGCGTTTTCTTCTCCACGAATCAACGTGGACGAGAAATACCGAATCATTGACAAGATTTTTGGTAGTGATTTTGAACCTTTGCTGCTGACGTTTTTGAAAGTGATGGCGTCGCGTGGCCGCCTCGGTCATGTTGCCGCCGTCCGTGACGGGGCGTTGGCCTTGTACGACGAAATGTCCGGACAAGTGCTCGCCAAAATCCGCACCGCGGTCCCGCTTGACGACAGTCTGCGGGCCTCGATCACTCAGAAACTCGGCACCGCAACGGGCAAGAAAGTTCGGTTGCTGGAATCCGTCGATTCGGACTTGATCGGCGGGATGGTGATCCGAATCGGTGACACTGTTTTTGACGACAGCGTCGCCAATCGGCTGGACGGCATCGCCAAGCGTGCCAAAGAAGGCTTTTCGAGCAAGTTGGCCGAGAAGTTTGATCAATTGACCCAATAAACATGTCAGCCATGTCGGAATCGCATGTGGAGTCACTCCGCCGGCACCTCCGAACTGACAAAACTGATAACACCACAACACTCTGACGCATTAGATTGCCATGAAATTTAGCAGCGACGAAATCGCATCGGTCTTGCAACAGGAGATCGTAGACTTCGACAGCAAGATCGACGTTCGCGAAGTCGGTACCGTTTTGGAAGTCGGCGACGGGATCGCCCGCGTTTACGGCCTGTCAGGTGTCATGGCAGGCGAAATGGTCGAGTTCCCCAACGGGTC
>JAGQPO010000875.1 GCA_020426665.1 Planctomycetales bacterium | reverse complement strand
ATCTCCAACGTGATCGCAGGCTGTTCCTTAAAAGCGGTGCTGCTACCGTTGCCGCGTTGGGACTTTCGCAATCGCTGCGTGCCGAAGAGGAAACGGCGCAAGCGACGCCGATCCAGCGGTTGAACATCGGCATCATGGGTGTCAACGGTCGCGGTGGCGCGATTGCACGAAACATGATGGCGACCGGCCAAGTTGACATCGCCTACATCTGTGACGTCGACCAGCGCGCCGCCGAGCGCGCGGCCAAAATTGTGAACGACAAACAATCCAATAAGACACAGACGGTCAAGGATTTTCGCCGCGTGCTGGATGACAAATCGGTCGACGCACTCATTTGTGCCGCGCCCAATCACTGGCATGCTCCCGCGACCATACTCGGCTGTGCCGCGGGCAAACATGTTTACGTAGAAAAACCTTGCAGCTACACGGCGGCCGAAGGAGAGATGGCCGTCGCGGCGGCCCGCAAGAACGACCGCGTCGTGCAGATGGGGACACAGCGTCGAAGCTGGCCGGGAATCATTCAAGCGATCGAAAAAGTTCACAGCGGAGCGATCGGAAAGACGCTTTACTCACGCACCTGGTACAACAACCGACGTCAGTCGATCGGTGTCGGCAAGCAAACCGAGGTTCCGGCTTGGTTGGACTGGAGGATGTGGCAAGGCCCGGCGCCGGACCGACCGTTCAAAGACAACGTCGTCCACTACAATTGGCATTGGCACTGGCATTGGGGAAACGGCGAACTCGGCAACAACGGAGTCCATGGTCTGGACGTCGCACGTTGGGGCATGCAGGTTGATTTTCCCATTCGCGTCACCGCCGGCGGCGGTAAGTACCGTCACGAGGATGACCAGGAAACGCCCGATACGATGATGGTGACGTATGACTTCCCAGAAGGAAAAACGATCACCTGGGAAGGCCTCAGTTGGTCGCCGCTTGGTCCGCATGACTCGGGATTCGGAGTCAGTTTTCACGGAACCGAAGGGGCGGTCGTGATTCGTGGATCGGGTTACACACAATACGATATGAAAGGTGCCGAAGTCGACAGCGGAACGGGCGATGGAGGAGATCAAGATCATTTCATGGACTTCATCACCGCGGTGCGAGACGGGCACCGAACCAATGCCGACATCGAGATTGCGCATCGCAGTACATTGCTTTGTCACCTCGGCAACATGGCCTATCGAACGTCCAGTGTTTTACACACCGATCCGACCGATGGACACCCTCAACATAACGATGCGGCCGAGCAACTGTGGTCGCGTGAATACGCAAAAGGATGGGAGCCCAAGGTCTGATGAACAATCAATTAAAGAATTCGGATCACCGTCATTTGAAAGAAGCTTCGAAGATGCCAATGTTTACGGTTCAAATGGTAAATCGTCGTGCCGTTCTGGCCTTTGTCATGCCGATGTTGATTGCGGTCGGACTTCAAGCCCAAGATGACGATACCCTTCGTATCGGAGTCATCGGACTCGATACGTCACACGTTTCTGCATTTACCAAGGCGTTCAACCAGGAACCGGCGAACCCGGAGATGCAGAACTGTCGCGTGGTTGCAGCCTATCCCTACGGAAGTCGGACGATTGAATCCAGTTTCAGTCGCATCCCCAAGTACACCGACGAGATGAAGGGGATGGGGATCGAAATCGTCGATTCGATTGACGAACTCCTGAAACGTGTCGATTGCGTGCTGTTGGAAACCAACGACGGGAAACCGCATCTGGAACAGGCAATGAAGGTTTTCAAGGCCGGTAAGCCGGTATTCATTGACAAACCGGTTGCTTCCAATCTGGCGGAAGTCGTCGCGATCTATCGAGCGGCGAAACATTTTGACGTTCCGATGTTCTCCAGTTCGTCACTGCGATACAGCGAGGGGGCACAAGCAATTCGAAACGGCAAAGTGGGTGAAGTGTTGGGATGTAATGCCTACAGCCCTGCATCCACGGAGCCATCGCATACCGACTTGTTCTGGTACGGGATTCATGGCGTCGAATCTTTGTACACGTGCATGGGAACCGGTTGCGAATCGGTCCGGCACACGTCGACTGCTGGACGCGAATTGGCCGTCGGCGTATGGTCCGGCGGACGCATCGGCACGTTCCACGGAATTCGCGATGGTAAAGGTGGCTATGGCGGTACCGCGTTTGGCGAGAAGGGAATTGCACCGATCGGCGATTATGGCGGTTACAAACCCTTGGTGGTTGAGATCGCGAAGTTCTTCCGTACCCGACAGGCGCCGATCGATCCGCAGGAAACGATCGAGTTGTACGCGTTTATGGAAGCCGCTGCGAAAAGCAATCGACGCGACGGGGCGCCGGTTAAAATAGCAGACGTCATGGCCGACGCGGAAAAGGCCGCCAACGATCTGTTGGCGGGGAAGCTTTAATGGAATCCAGTGTGGGAGTTAGTCGTTGATCGCTGCTATGAA
>JAGQPO010000874.1 GCA_020426665.1 Planctomycetales bacterium | reverse complement strand
GTCGTGACGCGACAACCAAGGATGCAGAATTCGAAGACCGGGCAATTGAATTCAGCAGAGAGCTGATTGAACAGAGCGAACGTTTTCGCAAAGCCGCCGGCGGTGGATTGGTCCCTATCGAAATTGAAATGGACGACGCGATGATGACCGCGCTGGTCCAGCGATTCGATTTAATGAACCAGCGTGGGATTCTTGCCGACAATTGGAGACTGATTAAATACGCGGCAGACGATTTGCGGTCGGTCTTGAATTTGAATGCGACGCAATCCATTCGCACCTCACCCGTCCAGAATCAACCGTTTGATTTCAATTTCGACGATAGCCGGACAACGGTCGGATTGACATTGGACCTTCCTTTCAACCGACGTGCCCAACGCAACCGATTTCGATCGTCTTTGTTCACGTACCAGCGGACGCTGCGCAACGTGATGCAGTTGGAAGACAACATCAAACTGTCGATCCGTAGGGATTTGAGAGCCTTGAAATTAAACGGACGCCAGTACGAAAACGACGTTGCCGGTGCCGCTTTGGCGTCCGAACGGGTAACCGGAACGGAGCTGGAAGTTCGCGGCGGGTTCGCGACCTCTCGTGACTTCCTGGAATCACAACAGGCGTACGTCCAGGCGATCAGCGGTGTCGCATCGGACCATGTCAACTACATCGTTGGCCGCCTGGGATTGTTCTTGGACCTGGAATCGCTGACTGTCGACGACAACGGGTTTTGGGACAAATTGTATGACGAAAACTATCAACCCATACCCGAACTTCAATTGCCTGGATACGCCCGACCGGGCTACGGCGAATTGCATCCCAAATTAAAGTACTCATGGAGGATTCAGCGAATGCGGTGCGTACCCGACGGCGTATCGATGATTCACGAACACCAACAACCCGACCAGCCAATCGATCCCGAACTGGACGCCGAAACAACGGTTCCGGTCGAATAGCCCCTTGTTCGCAGGGCACATCCGACCAGTGACATTGACCGCCAAGATATACTCACGGCGATGTCCACTCCGCCAAATCAACGTAAAACACTTTCGCGACGCCGAAGACGACTTTTTCGCCTGGCGTCCGTTTTAATCGGGTTCGCGTTTGTTGGCCTGTTGGAGGCTGTGTTGTGGTTGGCCGGGGTGGGAGGAACCAATGATTCGGCAGCATCACTGGTGGAGTTCAGCGAAGTTCATCCGCTGTTCGTAGCGAATGAATCGGCGCGTCGGTTTGAAATCCCACCTTCACGGCAATTTTTTTTTCAGCCTGAATCATTTTCGATTGAAAAGTCGGCGGACGAATTTCGCGTGTTCTGCTTTGGCGGATCGACGGTTCAGGGGCGACCCTACTCCATCGAAACCTCCTTCACGACCTGGTTGGAACTTGCGCTCAAGGCGGCCCAGCCCGATCGATCTTGGGAAGTCGTTAATTGTGGCGGTGTCTCGTACGCTAGTTACCGCTTAGTCCCGATCGTGCGTGAATCGTTGCAGTACAGTCCCGATTTGTGGATCGTCTACACCGGTCACAACGAGTTTCTAGAGGAGCGCAGCTACGGCGAAGTTAAACGCCAACCACAGTGGGTCCGAAGTGTTATCGATCGCGTCGCTACGTCAAGAATCTACGGAGTCGCGAGGTCGTTTTGCCAAGAACCACAAATCGGCGAAAAAATCAGTTTGCCGGCCGAGGTCGACGCGCTACTGGATTATCAGGGCGGGTTATCCAAGTATCACCGGAACGACTCATTGCGAGAGGCTGTCATCGATGAATTTCGTCGAAACATTCGTCAGATGATCTCGATCGCAAACCAGAATAACATCCCGATCTTGTTCATCAATCCCGTTTCGAACCTACGCGATACCCCGCCGTTCAAAGTGGAACCTCCGGCCGGAATGAATACCGAACAACGGGTCGAATTACAGCGATCATGGCAAGAAGCCAAGGATGCGTCTTGGAACGACCTGGGTGCGAAGCTGGCGAAAGTCGAATCGGTCCTGCGAATTGACGACCGCCACTGCGAAGCGAACTTTTTGTTGGCAAAGGTCTACGAAGCCTTAGGCGAATACAAACACGCCAAGGAGGCATATCTGCTGGCCAAAGACGAAGACGTCTGCCCGCTGCGGATGCTGGAGCCCATGCACGAGGTCCTGAAAAACGTGACGTCCGACACGGACACTGAATTGATTGATATTCGCGCGTTCTTCGAAGCACGCTCGGAATTTGGTATCCCCGGCGACAACGAATTAATCGATCACGTACACCCGCGAATCGAAGGGCATCAGATGATCGCCGATGAAATCTTCAAGTCACTGGTCCGTCGAGGGACCGTGCAGACCACGGCCGGATGGGAAGTCCGAAAGCGCGATCTGTTCAGAGAAAACTTTGAATCTTTGCCGGAAAACTATTTCCCCGAAAGCGTCGCGAGATTGCGTGGGTTGGAACTGTGGACCCAAGGTCGAGTAACGCGTCTAAAACTAGTTGAACACAGTGCCAGCGAATGATCCGGAGTTTCCGGCGCGAAACGGCTAACATCAATTGATGCTTCCACGATCAGCGACTGCTCGCTGTCCCGACGTCGCACATAAATGTCCGACAATCAATTGGCACGGCCGATTCACGTGGGATCCCGCTTCGCTAGGTCAAGGACTTGGCAGTTCGATTGACGCGGAAATGAATCGCGGCGATGGTCAGCTCTAAGAAGGTCATCGGAACGATCCAACTGGCCCAGGCAGCAACCTGGTACGTCAGTTCAAGGTCCATATTGAACGAACGCAAAAAGAAATGGCCAAGCCGCAAAAATACGGCCGATAGCATCAGAACATAGCTGCGCAACATCCAGTCGCGGTGTCGCGTCAAGTCGTAGCGTTTTGCCGACCGCCATCCTGCCAGCGTGGCGATCCAGGCGCCGACTGCGATCATTCCAAAACAGATGGTCGTCGACCATCCACCAAATGATTTCATCGCCATGATGAATCCACCGGGCGCCGCGGCAAACAAGACCGCGGCGACGTAGACTTTGCCAACATAACGATGAACCGTTGGATACCACTGCCGAAGAGTTCGGGACATTTGAATCCCGCCGGAAAAGATCGCGATCGGGGCACTCGCGATATGCGCATAAAATCCGATGAAATACCCGCTGCGGTAGAAATACGTCGACTTGTTACCCAAAAACCCGTACGAAAAATCGGGCGGCAAGTAATGCGGGTAGGGTGTCATGATCAACAAGGCGATCCAAAACCCAAATCCCACCAAAGCCCATTTAACGAATTGCAGCGGAGTGATCGATTTCAGCGAATTGTAAAAAGAATGCATAACAGTGCTGAATCACGAAAGAAATGGAATGCCGTTGCCATATAGTAGACCAGTGGAATCCGATCAGTTCACAGTGATTCTGTGCGGACTTGAACACAAGTCAAGAATCAAGGAGACAAATGAAATGCCAGAAATCCAACCGCCGGCCGACGACAACGCGACGCTTGACCAGGCCCAGCCTTATCGTAGTCCCGCCAATGTGACTGAACGCTCGGCAAAGGCTGGCGTCATGAAATCACCCATCGCATGGCTGGTCGTGCTGGGGATGACGGCTGCGACTGCAGCCGGAGCGTCCATGTACTTGCTGCGGCCCGTACGTGATTTCAACGAAGGTCGCCGACCGGTCAAACCGCTAGAAGATTATGTCGAAGATTTTGGAATCTACCGAAGACCCGTCAACGATCTGCAAGAGTACGAAATGGGAGAAGGCGACGTGTTGTCTCCTGATCTAGTCGTCCCCGTGACAGAAAACTCGACGGGCGCGGTGGAGCCATGAGTGGGCATCAGGAAGACGAATTGTCATTCAACCAGACGGACCCTTATCGTGCACCGAATGAAGTCACGGCACACACAAAGGATCCGCATTGGTTTCCTGCCAAGAACAAGGTAGCCACAGCGTTGTCGGCGACGTGTGTGGTCGCTGCCGCTGCAATTTGGTTGCTGTTTCGCGGTGCGCCACAACCGACCGGCGTTTCGGCCCCGACCCCCATCCAGGAAACGGAGGTGGTCATCGACGACCAGCCGCTGGACATCAAGGAATTCGTCCAACAGTACACGTACACACGTGGTGGCGCTCACGTTCTGAAGGATGATGCGACGGTGAAGTTTCTCGTTGATGATAATTCGAAGAGAGTCGTCGACGTTGACATTTCCCGAATGCTCGAGGGCGGCGAAAAGAGTCCCTATGGTCTGTGGGGGACGCTAGGAACAAAGGACGCGAATCAGAAAACCGATCGAACGTCCGAATCGGATTGATCTGTCTGATCCGACGGACCTGTCTGATCCGACCAATCTGTCGTTTCAGCCGCTTCTTCTGGGTGCCAATGCAACATTCACGCCGCCGAACTTTTACGGCAACCTAGACGTTTATGAACCGGGAACTTGAAACTTGAAACTTGAAA
>JAGQPO010000873.1 GCA_020426665.1 Planctomycetales bacterium | reverse complement strand
GTGACATTCCAACAGAGCGGCGTATTTGACGTGACCGGCCATTTGTTGTCCGAGGTTGGAACGGACGGCACGATCCACGTCGTCTTCACTGCGGGTGCGTGGTACATCGGCCGAATGTTTTACGCGACGAATGCGACGGGAACCTGGAGTGTAACGGAAATTGCCGATCCGGCAGCCGCAGGTCCCTACCAACACTTTTTCAGCCTCGACGCGAGATATGTTTCGATGGCCGTTGCATCGGACGGTTCGGTGCATATTGCGTACACACCCGAGTTTTTGGATTTCGGTGAGGGAGGCTTTCGACGTCCGTTTGATCAATTGGCGTACTTGACGAATCGCAGCGGAGCTTGGGTAACGGAAATTGTTCATCAGCCATCCGATGATTCCGGGCAGAGTGGATTGGCGTCATCAATCGCAATTACGCCCAACGGGCAGCCGGCGATTGCCAGTTTCTTTGTCGACCGTTATCAGACCGGCTCGGCAGTTTCTTCAAAATTAATGTTTCACCAGCGAGACACCGCAGGCAATTGGTCTAGCGAAGTGGTTGTCGATCGACCCGATGGATATGTTGCTGGCGACGGGCCCAAATTCACAGGCTTTGCTCCGCATTTGATCTATGACGCAATCGGTCGTGCCCACATTGCATTTTCCGATCACGCCTCGCAGCATTTTCCTCAGTTTGGTGCGGAGGAGTTTGCAGGACAAATTCGACATGCCGTGAAAAATGCGAACGGCTGGTCAGTGAACACGGTTTTCCGGCAAACCGATCCGCTTCGCAGCGTGCTGTCGTTTCCAACCATGGCGATTTTGCCTAATGAAGTCGTGTTTGCCGGGATTCAACGGATCGATGAACTGGACGAGGATTTGAACGTTATCAGTGATCGATATAACTACGTCGAGTCCGTCATCCCACAAACCGGTATCACTATTCTTGCCCAAGATCGTCAGGCAACGGCCACGGATTCCGTCAACATTGTGATCGAGCGGCATCACGGAGATTTCAGTGTGGCAACAACGGTCAGTGTTCAAAGCAGTGACCCGCAACGAATTGCGCCGATGGAATTCGTAATTCCCGCAGGCCAGGTTCAGCTGGAGGTCGCGTTACCGATTCTATCGTCCCCGATCAGCAACCAGATCCAAAACGTCACAGTCAATGTGATCGCAAGCGGCTATTACCCCGGATCAACGATCGTGATGGTGGAGCCTGTCGACCTGAAGTGGCACAATCATGTTATTGCGCACGATGTGAACAACGATTCTCAAGTCACCCCGCGTGATGCACTTGCCGTTATCAACTGGATTGCGATCACAGAAGGAAACGGAAACGCGCCGACGGGCGGTCCGGTCTATTATCCCGACGTCAATGGTGACGGGGCAGTGACGCCTCGTGACGCGTTACAGGTGATAAATTTCTTGGCGATCGTTTCAAGCGGTCACGCCGCCCTGGGCGAACATGTCCCCAATCGCTCGCCACAGCCTTTCGATCACTTGGACGTGAATTACGAGTTTTCGACCAATTTCAATGATCCAACCGTCAGCGATTTCCTGAGCCGGCGCGATCATGACCTCAGTCTACTTTCTTGGCAAAGTTGATTTCGGATACTTGATTCCGCGGATGGAATCAACGGGTTCCGAATCGGTGGATTGTCGTTTCGGAAAGTGTTTGGCCGGGCGACAACAGGGTGCTGGGAAATTCGGGTTTGTTGGGTGCGTCGGGGTAGTGTTGTGTTTCCAGACAGAAGGCATCATGCGAGCCATTGCCGGCGGTTCCCGGTCCGCCGCCGAGGTGGTTGGCGGTGTAGAGTTGCATGCCCGGCTGGGTTGTTTCGATTTCCAATGTTCGGCCCGAGTCCGGATCAACGACCAGCGCTGCCTTGCGCAGTTTCCCTGACTCGCCTCGGACGACATAGCAGTGGTCGTAACCTTTTGTCGCGGGCAACTGGTCGATCCGATCGCCCAGTGTGGTCGGAGTTCGGAAATCCAGCGGCGTCCCAGCAACATCGTTCAACTTCCCGGTCGGGATCAAATCGTCATCGACGTCCAGCCATTGATCCGCTTCGATGGTCGCAAGATGGTCTGTGGCAGTCCCTGTGCCCGCGCCGCCAAGGTTCCAGTAACTGTGATTCGTCAAATTAACGTGAGTCGGTTTGTCGGTCGTGGCGGAGTAGACGATTTTCAGTTCGTCGGCGTCATTCCAGCTATATTCGGCAACGGCTTGGACAGTTCCGGGGAAACCGTTATCGCCGTCGGGACTGGTCAGGGAGAATCGAACTCCCACCACATCGTCACTTTGAAAGGTTTCGCCGGACCACACCAGATAGGAAAAATTCTTCTTTCCACCGTGCAGTTGATGTTTTCCGTGATTGACAACCAGGGCATACTCGACACTATCAATGGTGAAGGATGCATTGCCGATGCGGTTGCAGAACCGGCCGACGCTACTGCCGAAGTAGGGATGGCCATCGACGTATGGTCCTAGAGAATCAAAGCACAGATTGACATTGGCCAGTTTACCGTCACGATCGGGGACCTCGACTTCCAGTAAAGTCGCGCCAAAATTCATGACACTGACTTTGTGACCCTTTGAATTGACGAGGGTATACCTGGTGATCGGTTGATTATCAGCGGAGCCGAACGGTGTGGTTTCGATCTTCATGGTCGATGGTTGGGGCGACTGGGCAAATGAGACGACGCAAACGAAAGCGAATGCAAGAAATGTCAGAGAACGCATCATCATGACCGGTCGGCTTGAGGAATTAAATGGGGGGCCAAAATCGAACACCGGTATTGGTCCTGGTATCGATACTGGGCGACGTCCGATTTCGGCCGCCAGTGTAACCGCTCACAACGCCGGCGGAGCGACCCAATCATGCGTCGGACTTCGTGAATTAACAATCGGAACTGTACCGATTGGATTTCCCGTGGTCCAAGCCGCTCTAAGCGGGTACAGCGACTTGCCAATGCGGGTGATCGCCAGGCGACATGGTGCCAGTTATAGCGTTTGCGAAGTAATGCTGGATCAGTTTTTACTGGCGCTTGGAAAACGACAAAAGACGAAGCACTTTTTGGA
>JAGQPO010000872.1 GCA_020426665.1 Planctomycetales bacterium | reverse complement strand
GAATTCCATGTGTGGACCGTCAACGACCCCGACGAAGCAAAAGCGTTTCGGGCAATGTCGGTCGACTCGATCACCACGGATCGCCCCGAATTCATTCGTGGCATACTCGGTCAATAAATGTTTTGTGCCAAAGTTAAAGTGTGTCGGTAACCGTCCGGACAACACTCTGGTAGCGGATACGAGTCCAGTGTCCAGCCGGTTTGATCATTTGAGCCATCCCTAACCATCAATTCGATGAAATACTTAAACGCAATCATCATCGTTGTCCTGTGGGTTGCCTGCGCATCGGCGCAGCCTCCCGCCACGCGGACGTCGCCCACCGTTGACTCCTACCACGGCGTTGACGTCCAAGACAACTATCGCTGGCTGGAAAACTGGGATGACGATGAGGTTAAAGAATGGAGTGCAAGCCAAAACCAGTACGCGCGGCAATACTTGGACGCATTGCCGAACGTCGAATCGATCCGAAATCGCGTGACGGAAATCATGTCAGCGCGAGTGGTCTCCTATGATGGAGTCCGTTACTCCGCCGGCAAGTATTTCGCGATGAAAAATCAACCGCCGAAGGAACAGCCATTCTTGATTCGGTTCGATTCACTGGATGATCTCCAGCACGCCCGTGTCTTGTTTGATCCGAATGTCGTCGATACGGCCGGTACAACGTCAGTCGACTGGATCGAACCGTCGCCTGACGGCAGCCTTGTCGCGATTTCAATTTCCAGCGGCGGTAGCGAAGTCGGCGATGTCACGATCGTCGACGCCGGCACCGGCGAAAAAGTTTTTGAAGTCGTACCAAGAGTCAATTCCGGTACGGCGGGTGGAGACCTGGCTTGGTCGCCAGACAGTGAAGGTTTCTACTACACCCGACACCCGCGACCAGGAGAACGCGAAGAAGTTGATTTGAATTTTTATCAACAACTGTATTATCACAAACTTGGAACCGACAGCGCAAAGGATCGTTACGAATTGGGCCAGGGCTTTCCCCGGATCGCCGAAATTGAGGTCGAGGTTCATCACCCCACCGGGATGGTACTTTGCAATGTTCAAAACGGTGACGGCGGCGAATTTGCACATTACGTGCGGACAACCGACGGCAAGTGGCACCAGTTCAGCCACTTCGGCGACAAATTGGTTCAAGCAACCTTTGAACCGTCGGGCAGCGTTCTTGCGATCACCCGTGAAGACGCACCAAGAGGCAAGATCGTCCGAATCACGAATCCGGCATCCGAAAGTCACACCTCCACTAATCTGATTCCGCAAGGCGACGACACGGTCGTGACCAGTTTTTATCGTGCACCGCCAAGCCTGGTCGCAACGCCGAACCGCATTTATGTCACTTACCAGTTGGGCGGACCTTCGGAAATTCGGGTTTTCGATCGCAACGGATCGGAACTCGCGAAACCGACGCAGCTGCCGATTTCAAGCGTCGGCGGAATCGAACCACTGACGAAAGACGACATCCTGTTTCACAACAGTTCCTATGTTGAACCGACCCTGTGGTATCACTACGAGGCAACCGAGGGGAAGACAATTAGAACCGAACTTTCCAGCAAGTCGCCGGTCGACATGAGCAATGTTCGTGTTTCGCGCGAGTTTGCGACATCAAAAGACGGGACGAAAGTTCCTATCAATATCCAGCGGCCAGCCTCGGCAAAGAGACCTGGGCCATTGGTTCTGTATGGCTATGGTGGCTACGGCATTAACCTGACGCCGCGATTTCGGGCCAGCAATCAAGTACTCTTTGAACAGGGCGTGACCTATGCCGTCGCCAATCTTCGCGGCGGCGGCGAGTACGGTGAAGCCTGGCACTTGGCGGGCAATCTGACCAACAAACAAAACGTGTTTGATGACTTCTACGCCGCCGCGCGGTACCTGATCGACCAGGGATACACCACGTCAGACCAGCTTGCGATCATGGGTGGATCCAACGGCGGATTGTTGATGGGGGCAACCCTGACCCAGCATCCCGACTTGATGAAGTGCGTAGTGTCGTACGTCGGAATCTATGACATGTTGCGCGTCGAACTATCGCCCAACGGTTCGTTTAACATCCCCGAATTTGGTACTGTCCAGAACACCGACCACTTTCATGCGATGAGAGCCTATTCGCCATTGCACAACGTAAAAGACGGTACCAAATATCCGGCAACCATCTTCTTCACCGGCGAAAACGACCCGCGAGTCGATCCGATGCAATCGCGAAAGATGACCGCTCGTCTGCAAGCGGCGTCCAAGTCTGACGAACCCGTGTTGTTGCGGACCAGCGCGAACGCCGGCCACGGCGGAGATTCAGGGCTTTCCGAACAAATCGAACAAGCCGTCGATACCGACGCGTTCCTGTTTTACAACTTGGGAATTGACTATCGACCTAAGTAGCGAGGTCACTTTCAATCGGTTTCGACCGATTGGAGTCGTGTAAGGATCGTGTCCAACGCCGCTTCGACGCGGCCAGCGCGACGTTCCAGTTCAGCCAGCTTGACTTCGTCAATCGGCGGCTCACCGGTCGATTGACTCTGGCTACCGTGCTTTTCCGTTTCGATTTGATTCGCCAGCCGACGCAACTCCTGTTTCTCGCGCAGCAATTTCATGGATGCGTCTCGCTTCTCAATTGCCTCGCGCCGGTGTTCATCGTATTGATCGCGGGGAACGCACATCAAAACACTAAAACGTGCGGAGTCGCTACGGCCTGTCTCGTCGGTCAAGACGATCGAGATCGGAATAGACACCGCGTAAGTTCCTGCCGGCAATTGCTTGCCCGTCAGTGACTGGTACCGAATCGCATTTTCTTCCGGGTGCTTAGGATCAAGAACAACGCCAGGCCGTGACTTGGAGACCGGGTTCAGCGACTGCTTTGCAAAACTCAACCACAATGCCTCCGTGTCAACTGAAACCTCGCCACTGTCGGCATCAATTTGAACGGCTGATGTGATCAATTCCGTCTGAAATTTCAATTTAGGCTTCAGAGCGTTGGGGTCTAAATTGATTTGCCTGTCAACGTTCGCATGAAACTTAGCAATGCCCCCGTATTCGATCTCCAACTGCTGTTTTCGTGAAAAACAGACTGGCCATGGCAAAGAACCGGTCAACGACTCGGGAAGTTCTACGATCGTCAATTGGTCACCGCTGATCAAATAGATTGTGTCATTGACAATGTTCATCATTGGAGAAAGGTTGCCATTGGTCGAATCGTAGGTCTCAATCGCCGCAAGCGATTTGATCGCCCCACGCGCGAGGACACGACCATCGGTGAGGCTGCGCAGGTGCATCACCACTTCTGGTAGACCAGTTTTTCCAGATTCAGTTTGTTGAACATAAACGACAATCGGCGACCGTTGTGAGATCGCAACAAGCGATGGTTTCTCCATCAGTTTTGATGCGTGGTCCTGGTGGTCCATCAGTCTTCCCGCAGCAATTGAATATCCCCACCGTGTCGCCGGTGTAATTTTCCACTCCGGTTGATTCGACGATTGCGATTTGATCGTTGGCAAATAACGAAAAGCGTGGTAGCGAAGCACTTCCCCGCTGGTACGATCAATTCGGCGCCCCGATTCGATCATGGTTTGCCGATCGCGCGTTGCGTAAACCTCGATCGTAGATGTGCGATCCGCTTCCGAGCGTGAATCGATTGGCATCAATGTGTCGCGATCAAAGACCATCGGCCTGGGGCCGGTACACAAAAGTCGGCCGCCGCGATAAGGGATGATTCGTACGATAGGCGAATCGGCAAAGACCTTGTTCGGTTCCGCAAACGCATGATTCAATCGATACAGCAACTGGCCGGATTTCGGAGCGATGTACACGTACTTGTCATCGACAGCCGCGCACCGGATTCCGGCTTGCACCTCATTGAACTTTATCATTCGGTTTTGCTTCAAGTCGACAAGCCCAACGACATCAGCGTCTGACGAAGCATTTGCAATCGCCGAATGCTTCGCGGGAATTGTCTTGGGACCCCATAAAATGGCCAGCGTTTCGTCAGGGGAAAACTCGATCGCGCGTGGAAAGAAGCCGAGTGATTGACTTGGGAATTCAACCCGAATATTGACGGTCATTTCGTCAATCAGTTCTTCCGATTCCCCGGTGGTTAATCCGATCCTGACACGATGGTCGCCGAAATCGGCAACTGACGGATTCCAGATCAATTGGTCATTGACGATGCTGGCCCGTTGGGGAGCATCGATGAGCCGAAACTGCGTTGCGAAGCCGTTTGCATTGGCCAAACTCAACTTGATCGTCGCCTGTTGTCCGGCATCAACGACAACCTCGGCAGGCGCTTTGATCATCGTTCGGCTGGCCGGTTTAGGCGACAATTCGGAGAGATCGACCCACGTCCCACGTGTCTGTTCACCGACGAACACTGCCTGGTTGGCCAAGTCAAAATCGACGACAACGCGTCCAGCGATCAGAGGATTCGTGAAACCAGGGGACCGGACCTCCTTGTCCGTGGCAACTCCAGACACCCACTGGCCGCCCGAAATACGATGGAAGTTCAGTTGTTTGTTGGCGTAGGCCGCAGCCAAATCAAGAGTTGGATGTAGACAGGACGCTGCCCCGCCAAAGCTGTGAATCGCTTTCTTCAGATCAAGCGAGTACAGTTTGCTTCCGATCAACCAGTAGCGTTCTTGAGGGTCCGGCCGAATCATCCCGACTTGCCGGTCAACGCGATTGACCGCTTCGACCGTCATCGCTTCTTCGTCAAACTTAAACAGCGTAACGTCGTGTTTTGCCACTGTGCCGTAACCGCTGCAGAGCAGCCAATTACCGCTCGCTGATATTGCCGCATCATGAATATTTTGGAGCCAAGGGTACGCAAGGATCGTCTGACGAAGAACCGTTCGCTGGCGAAGATCGACTTGAATCATCTGTAGCGCGCGATCCGGACCGGTGGTGAAGTTGAAGCAGTAGACAAAGTCATTGGCGACAGACGATGCGCACAACGTCTGCGCTTTCGAATCCGGAAACTCAAGTGATCCAACGACTTCGTTGGAATTCAGATCGATAAAGAACAGGCTGCCCGAATCTTGCCCCAGAACAACGAGGTGGCCTTGCTTGATAACCATCTGCTGCGGCGAATCGACGGCAACAACTGGACGCGTTGGAGTCGATGGTTGTAGACGGCATTCCCATTCCACGAATGTCCCCAAACTGTCTCGGGAGGAAGCGAGTTGTTGCTGGAGAGTCGGCCGTTGGAACCCAGACCATTGGAAAAACGAAATAAAACTTACGCCACAGGCAACAGGGAATAATCTTCAGAGCAGAACCATCGCATTGCGCGCGGTCGCTCGCGTACCGCCGTGCGCGAGATGAAAGTTTGTAAACTGTTCCTTGATGTTTTCCGGCGATGTCGTCAAATTGCGACGCCATTGCCCAAGGTCCCAATCAAATTGCACCAACGCCCGCTCGATAATTCCTAAGTCGACATAACTGTCAACCGTCACCAACACGGAGATGCTAATACATCCAAGCAACATGGCCGAAAAAAACGTCTGCATGTAGAACGCAGTGACCGAGTAGACCTCGCGAGTGAAATATCGCAACCTGATTTGGCCACGGGAATCCAGGCAGTTCTCATGGATCACTTGGCGCACGTCCCTAGGAAGGCAACCGTACGCGGCCACGATTATCAAGGCCAGGCACGCGAAGTTGAGAGCCAGGACCACGTTTACCCCAAGAAAGCTGCTGTGCGAATGTTATAGACGACATTTCATCGCCCAGCATAACGCCACGCAATCGGCCCGTCAAAAATGTTCGCGGCGGTTGGATACCGAAGTTGTTGTTGTTTAGCGTCTTCTTCGCGGAACCTTCGGTTGCCCCACTTTTCCGGCGTTGAAAGACTCCATAGCCCAAGATACACATTTTGAAATTACGTTTTTGCACGACGCCACTGCTAAAGACGCGAAATACCGGTGGTTGCTGGTCCCTCGCTCACGCGTTCGGGTTAGGAACAGGCAAGACGCCACGCAAAAGTGAAAGTTCAAAAAATCACATTGCACTTGACACCGCTACTAATGCAGTAGTAGAAATCTCCTACCGCATTAGTAGCGGTGGGGGAATGAGTTTGGTTCACGCTCTGGAAACGGAGGGCCCGATGGCGAAGAAGCACCAGCTTGCCGAGTTGCAGTTGGCGATCATGCAGGTTTTGTGGCGTTGTGGCGAAGCAACGGTTTCGGAGGTCCGCAGTGCTTTGGCGCCCGACCGCGAACTAGCACACACCACCGTCGGCACGATGCTGGCCAAGATGGAGGAGAAAGGGCACGTTCGGCATCGCAGCGATGGTCGACAAAATGTTTATCGACCGGACATTCGCCAGGATCAAGTTAGCCAAACGATGGTCTCGGATTTAGCGGATCGGTTGTTTGGCGGTGACATCAAACAAATGGTCTGTCACCTGCTGGACGACGGTGACCTGTCGGCGGAGGACTTGGCAGAGCTTCGCAAGCTGATACGTCAACGCGAAAAGGAGTTGCGAGAGTGAACACGATTGTATCTCTGTGCGATCCGTGGTTCGCTTGGATCGCGACCTACATGATTCATTCATCGGTCCTGTTGATTGCGTGCTGGGCCATCCTTCGATCGCTTCGATCGCCCAGTCATGCGTTGGCCGAGCGCGCATGGAAAATCTCTGGAACGGTCGGATTGATCACGACGGTCGTTCAATTGCAATTTGTGGACGCCGGATTCTATGCGTTGGAACTGGAGAGCTCCAACCCGATCGTTGCCTGCGATTTGGATGTTCCTGGTGGTGGTCCCGGTTTGTCGTCGACGGATTCATTTGCGTCGAAGATTCAGTGGTCCGTCCGCACGTCGGCGGATCCGGCGATCAATGCCGCGACGACGGTGCCACAGGACGCTAACGACGCTCGGCCGCAGGTGTCGATGCAATTCAGCGATGCTGACCAACCGACCGTTTCGACTTCGGTTCCCGCGAATGAATCCGCGGCAATCAGTCATGCGGCGACGATTTGGAGGGCGAAGCTTTTGAAGACGGCGGTGGTTCTGTCGGTGGCATTCTGGTTTGCCATTGGGATGATGCGTCTGGTTGTGTCATCCTTGATCTTGCGTTTCAACGTTCGTCGGGCGAAACAATTGAACCGTGGTCGTCCGCGCCAGTTGCTTGACCAATTATTGAAACGCAACAACATCTCTCGTCGGGTCACATTACGCATCGACGGTGATCACACCGACCCGGTTGCGTCGGGGATTTGGCGTTGGACGATTATTCTGCCGGCCCACTTCGAGGTGTCGTTGAGTGACGATGAACAGCAAGCCGCGCTCGCACACGAATTGGCGCATCTGGTGCGTGGCGACGTCATTTGGTTATGGGTCGGGCAGTGCTTGACGGCATGCCTGGGATTTCAGCCCATGAATTTTGTCGCCCGTCGGCAATGGCAACAGGCGTCGGAATACTTGAGTGATCAGTGGGCGGTCGGGCACGGAGCCTCTCAATTGTCGCTGGCAAAATCATTGACAACCTTGGCGGGAATGAGGCTGACACGAAAAAGTCAAGCACTGATGCCCGCCGCAACGGGAACTCGGGCGACGCTGCCGGGGCGCGTCAAACGACTCCTGGGAGGCAAGGAGATGATTGATCCTTGGCAATCAAAAGCACGCACCAGATTGTCGTGGTGCGTTGCCCTATTGATGATCGTCGCGTTTCCATTTGCGGTGCCCGGCGTTCGCGCAGCCACACCATCGGACTTGACCGCTCGACAAAGGGACAGACAGGACAGAGAGGCGGGATCGATGAACGTGGTTGTCAATGAACAGGCTGCGGTTTCAGAGATCGAGGCGCTGATTCGTCTTGATTTGGAACTCGCAGCACTAAACGCCGAAATCGGTCGGGCCGTTGATTTGGCTGACCGCCACAAAGACATCGACGGAATTGCAGAAAGCATTGCGACGATCCGCACCGCGGCATCTTCGCTGGAAGAAGATCGAAACGGATTGTCAGAACTTATTTTACAGGAGTAATCATATGAGCTTCAGAATTTTCGTGCGTTCGACTTGCTTTGGCGCGCTTGCTTGGATGATCTGTCTGAGTGCCCAAGCGCAGACGGCAGTCGACCCCAATCCCATTGCGTCAAAGGCTAAGAAGGCCGAAGCGGTAGTCCCCTTAGCGGCAACCGATCAGCCCGTGAAAACGGCGATTAAAATTGATGCGGTCATCGTGGAGGTCGACGGAACATTTCAGGCCGATATCGATTTTGAAACGGCGGACAAAAAGAGAATCAACCTCTCCCGAGGGAATATCGGAGTCATCGATGAAGAAGTGAAAGCAACCGTCCTCAAGTCACTCGTCGAATCCAATCAGGCTCGCATCATCTCGCGACCGACAATCATCACCCTGGATGGCAGGCCGGCGAATATCCACGTGGGCGGAATCGTGACCGTACCGTTTGGAGAAAACAGGGCGGGCGTTGAACGTGAGATCGGTGTGAAATTAGATGTCATTCCGAAAACCGCCGGAAAGAATGTCATCCTGGATATCGATTGCGATTACTCGCGGCTGAACGGCAAAGACAGGATTGAAACACAAACGTTGGAGACGAAGTTTGAAGTGGGCGACGGCCAGACGATCGTGCTCTCGGGCGCCGGCAGCAATCGGTTGATCTTGTTCTTGACGCCCAAAAACATCTCCACAGATTTCTTGCAAGCGGCTGCGGTGCCGATGCAAGTTAAGGAAAGTCCCGCTACCAAATCCAAACCCCAATTGCTGGCGGTTCCAAATCGGTCCATGCCCCAACCGGCGCTGCCCCAACCAGCCGTGTCTCTGCCACCGGTGTTGCAGTTTAGCCAGCCGAAGGCCCCCACACCTCCGTCAACCGACTCGCAACGCGTGCTGGGCAGCCCCGTCACTACAAACTCGCCGCGCCCGGCAACGGCCAGTTTAGAAGAAGCTTTGGAACGACTTTTTCCGACGGAGAAAGTTGATGTGATGTACCTGCCCAACGCAATCGTCTTGACCGGTTCTGTCAGCGAAAAATGGGCACCGGGAATCATCACCATCGCCGAACAGTACTCTCCGACGGTCATCGCTCACCTGAACGCCGAAACACCAAAACTAAAAATTGAATCACCCGGTGATGACGCAAACGGAATCGGAGAGCAGTTGGAGCGTCTCCACAATGATGTTTTGTTGCTCAGGAAAGAGGTAAAGAAGGTGACCGAACTGCTTCAATCCAAACCGCTTGCCAGGCAATCGAGTGCAGTTGAAAAGAAACCCAGCGGTTTACGGCAGATGGTTGCCGGTCCAGTGAAGGCCGCTGAATCACACGAACGGCCAGACATGATCTCACAGACGACAGGACAGTTTGCCAACTACGGAACCCAGGAAATCCGAGTAGCGGCTTCGACATCGCTTAAGTCGCCCCAGGCTCCGTGGCATTTGACGCTGGAAGAAGTGATCTCAATCACTCAGCAGAACTTTGGCCACGAGACTCCGGACAAACTTTCTGGTCGGCTGGAAAAGTGCCGGAGCCTTTACTCCTTGCTCGGACAGGCTCAAAAGGAACTTGCGGCATCAACCCAGGCGAACGAATTCAACACCTCCACCGCGTACCACGTGACCGGTTTAGAAATTGCACCAACGGTCAACCAGCGTCAACAATTGGCCGCGACGCGTGCACAGATGCTGCGGATGCGAAGAACCGAGGGGGATTTGAGGGACCAGATGGGGTTGGCAGATGCCGACGGAAGGCTGATCACCGCCAATCGGTAAACGATGTGCCGAACACGACCGGGAAGGCACACTCGATTGCTGCCCCAGCTGGTATGATTTGGGGAGTACTTTGATTGCTTGTTTTCCAAATCGTAAGAGTCACTGATCGTGCGACCATCTGGAATCCTGTTCGCGGCTTGCACCGTTATCATCACCTTTTCGCCGCTTGGCATTATTGCCGGGCCGATGAGGGCGGCGGACCCAATGCCGGCACGAGTGGCGCCGTGGACGACATCCAACGTCAAGGGAAGCCCCGACCCGCCTTTGCCCTACCAAGCCGTCCGAGTTTTCTCCGGCGTCCAGTTGAACAATCCGACGGACGTTGATTGGCTTCCCGACGCCGGGCGTTGGATCGCGACCCAGAACGATGGCAAGGTTTTGTCGTTTACAAATGACCCTGAAAACGCGAAATCGACACTCGTTTTTGACCTGAACGAAATTCATGGCAAACGAATCCCTGGAGCGATGGCGGTCAAGTTTCATCATGACTTACAGAACCACCCTTGGTGTTTCGTCACCTATCGGGTCCTCCCGAACGATCCTCAGGGCACACGACTGGCTCGGTTAAGGGTCATCGACCCAACGGTTCCAACGATTGATCCGACAAGTCTGGTGGTCTTGGCGGCGTGGAACAGCAACGGACATACGGGCGGTTCGATGCAATTCGGCCCCGACGGAATGCTGTACGTATCAACCGGTGATGGCCAGCCCCCTTATCCGCCGGACGAATTGAACACCGGGCAAGACAACAGTGATCTGGCGTCGGTGATCATGCGAATCGACGTGGACCACTCGACCGCGGACCGGCCTTACAAGATCCCCGACGACAACCCGTTTGTCGGCCAGAAGAACGTGCGCGACGAAATCTGGGCATACGGGTTCCGTAATCCGTGGAAGATCGCCTTTGATCCGGATAGCGGTGACTTGCTGGCCGCCGATGTCGGTTGGGAAATGCGAGAGATGATTCATCGCGTTGATCGCGGCCGCAATCACGGATGGAGCGTGATGGAAGGCAGCCAAAGTGTGAAACCAGACCAACAACCGGTGGTACCAATCACTCCTCCATTGTTCGAACATACTCATTTGGATTCCCGCTCGATCTCCGGTGGTCACTTCTGGCATAACGACCGATTACCGGAACTGAAAGGCGCCTATATCTACGGCGACTGGATGACCGGCAAAGTCTGGGCACTCAAATCAGAGGGCGATCGAGTGTTGTGGCAAAAGGAACTGGTCGACACTCCGTTGCAAGTGATCTGTTTCATGTTGGATCCCAGTGGCGAAGTCATGATCGTCGGGTACGACGGAACGATCTACAAACTTGAACCGAACAGTGAAACCATACGGGCAACGGCTTTTCCAAATCGTCTAAGTCAAACAGGATTGTTTTCGGATGTAGTCAGCCAATTGCCTTCCGAAGGCGTGGTTGAATACGAAATCAGCGCGCACCATTGGGCGGATGGAACAAGCTCGCGTCAGTGGATTGCGATCCCCGATTCGGAACAGCTGACGCTTTACGAGCGAGACGACTGGCAGACGGGCCAATCGGGCGGTCGTTTCAATTTTCCATCGGACACCGTCGTCGCGAAGACAGTCAGTTACCTTGTTGATCCAAACGATCCGGCGACCGAGCGCCGATTGGAAACGCAAATGCTGCATTTGCTCGGTGACGAATGGCAAGCATACAACTACGTTTGGAACGATTCGCAGACCGATGCGATATTGCAAGACAACATCGCGACCGAACGCAAATTAGAAATAGTCGATGCCAATGCGGCCGGTGGCAAGCGTATTCAAACGTGGCGACATACGAGCCGCAGCGAATGTCTGCTCTGTCACATCTGGGCAGCCGGAACCGTTCATGGTTTTTGGCCCGAGCAATTGAACATCGGGTCAGGAGACGACAATCAGCTGGCAAAACTGACCCGTCTGGGACTGTTCCGGGAACCAATCCCGACCAAGCCTCCGATCGCTTCGCCCCATGAAAACGATCAAATGCTTGAAGCCCGCGGCCGGTCCTACTTGGCATTGAATTGTTCGACCTGTCACAGACCCCAAGGCGGCGGCACGGCAAACTTTAACTTCGATCTGACGAAGTCATTGCAACAGAACAATTACATCGGTGAAATTCCGGCGCAAGGCACTTTCGGGATACCCGATGCACGTGTGGTCGCGGCCGGTGATCCGTATCGAAGTATCATGCTGTATCGCGCACTGAAAACCGGACGAGGCCACATGCCCCAATTCGGCTCCAACGTGATTGATCGTCAAGGCGTCTTGTTGCTTCGTGATTGGATCGCATCGATGGCGAAAGAGACGGACTCTGTTGAGCTGCGCCGCCATCAAATATTGAGTTTGCAGCAATCTGAATCACCGGATCAAATTTTGGCCGAAATGTTGGGAACGCCAGGTGGCGCGCTCGCGCTGTCGTTCGCGTGTGCCGAAAACAAGTTCAACGATCAACTTCAAAACTTGATCATTCGGCGCGGAGTCGGTCACGAAGACTCTTTGGTTCGCGACCTGTTCGAACAGTACCTGCCGGAGGACCAACGCGTGAAACGATTGGGACCGACGGTTGACGAGCAGGCCTTGTTGGCTGGTCAAGGATCGGCCGAGCGCGGGCAAACGCTGTTCGAAACGGCAAACGACGTGAATTGTCGCTTGTGCCATCGGATCGGATCGATCGGACAAAACGTCGGGCCGGATCTGAGTGGCATCGGATTGCAAATGACGCCGGCCGAAATCCTGGCCAGCATCTTGCGTCCATCGGAAAAGATTGACGCCAAATATCGGTCGCGCCAAGTCTTGACCGCCGACGGCGCCGTCATCGTCGGTATCGTACTTAGCGAAGACGCAAACCAATTGACGATCGCCGATTCGGCTGGGAAAACGCATTTGATCGATGTTGACGAGATCGAAGCCACCCAGTTGATGACCAAGTCAGTGATGCCCGACCAGTTGTTGTCCGGTATGACGGCGGAACAGGCCATCGATCTACTGGCGTTTCTTTCGTCGCAACGAAAACCGGGGCCGCTGCATCACAAGATTTCAACGATCCGAAAAACACGCGATCGAATCGTCGTCGATGGCAAACGCGACGAAGTCGGCTGGCAATCCGCCGATGCCGTTGGCGACTTCGTCTTTACCTGGTGGAATGAAGGAGACGGACCACGTCAACAAACCGATGCCAGGATGCTGTGGGACGACGACTTCTTGTATGTCTCATTCGACTGCACAGATCACGACGTTCAAGCGGTTCGGTCACAACGCGACAGTGATGTCTACCGGGATGATTGTGTCGAAGTGTTTGCGTCGCCCGAAATCGATCACCCCGAAAACTACTTTAATCTTGAAATGAATGCGATTGGCAGCCTGTTGGACAACTATCGCCCGACGGGAGAGAAGCCTGAAAAGGAATGGAATCCAGCCGGTATCCGAGTTGCTGTTGCCGTCAATGGCACGTTGAATGATCCCAGCGACAACGATCGTGGGTGGACATTGGAAGTCGCGATTCCGTTCCAGTTGTTTAAAGATGTTCTACCTTCGGGACGTCCGGTCGTCGGTGATCGCTGGCGATTGAATTTGAACCGGCTGGAAGACAACATGGCCGTCAAGAGCCAATGGTCCCAGGGCGACCGAAATGTGCCAAGCTTTCACATGCCGGAGTTCTTTGGTTTTGTAGAATTCGCAGAGTGACTGCAGAGTGACTTTCGGCAAACCGTTGCGATGGGGTTGTGACAGTGGCGTAAACGCCTTTCCGGTGGGGCCCGCGATTAATCCGGACCAATCGGATGTAGATGTGCGTACAATGGTATGATTGTGGTGTTTACGTTTGGGTGGCGAAACTCGCCAGGAGTTTCCAGCAGAACCCGGAATCGCCGAAAGTCTTGACGAAGTTCGCTACGGCTGGAACCCCGATTCCCAATTGGAATTCTTACTCACCGTTTTGATTGGAGATCCAGTGGGTCCGATTCGGCAATTTACGGTTTTGTTTCTGATTGTGGTTTCCATCGCCACGGCGATGACGCCCGCGTTTGGCGAAACGTCCGTCGCGACGGGAGAGCAATTGGAGTTCTTCGAGAAAAAGGTCCGCCCTCTGTTGGTGGAAC
>JAGQPO010000871.1 GCA_020426665.1 Planctomycetales bacterium | reverse complement strand
CCGCTGGGCTTGCGACGCGGAACAAACAAGGCTCCCGAGGCCTCACGGCCTCGGCAGTCACTGTGCCGGCCTCCGGCCTTCAAAGTCATTGCGCGACGTTCAGGCCGGAAGCCGACACATTGTTTCCACGACCAGCGACCTTTCCTTGGCCCCCGCGAGACTCAAAAACGGGCGACCATCAAACGGGCGACCATCAATTGATCTCCCGCGATCGGTTATACTTCTTCTCCGTTCACCAACAACCCGGAGAATCGTCACGATGAAACCACTGCGATTGAAATACATTGGGCTGGCCGCTGGTCTATTTTGCGGAACTTTGCTCTCGGGGGCTGCACACGCGGTGGACTCCGCCGAATTAGAAGCGGCCAATCCGATCGTTCCCGTTCCGGCACCGCCACTTGGGATCGGCGGCGAAAAGAACCCTCCGGCAACGCTTGCCGATTTGCCAGACCCGCCAACCCCCGAGCGTGTTCGATTGGGACGCTGGCTGTTTTTCGATAAACGACTTTCAGCGGACAACACGATCGCGTGCGCGACCTGTCATCGGCCCGAAAATGCGTTCTCTGAACCATCACCTGTTTCGACGGGAATCGGTGGGCAAAAGGGTGGTCGCAAAGCACCATCGTTTACAAATTTGGCGTGGGCATCACTTCCACACTTTTTCTGGGACGGGCGCGCCGCATCATTGGATGAACAGGCTGGCGGCCCGATGATCAACCCGATCGAAATGGGCCACGAAGATCATGACGTGGTCGTCGCAAAGGTTTCCAAGATCAAAGGATACGCCAAGTATTTCAAGGAATCGTTTGGCGACGAAGAAATAAATATCCAACGAATCACCAAAGCAATCGCCGATTACGAACGGACCCGCATGAGTGGCAACTCCGCGTGGGATCGATATGTCGCGGGCGATAAATCGGCGCTCTCGGACGATGCAAAGAAAGGTCGGACGCTTTTCTTCGGTAACGGATTTTGCAACAACTGTCACAAAGGTCCCAATCTGACGGACAGCGACTTTCACAACCTGGGCGTGGGCTGGGACGAGAAAACGCAAACCTTTTCCGACATCGGCCGGTTTGCCGTGACCAAGAAAGACAAAGACACGGGGGCTTTCAAAACACCGGGACTGCGCGACGTCAGCAAACACGCCCCCTACATGCACGACGGGTCGATGAAAACTCTTGAGGAAGTCGTCAGGTTTTACAGCAAAGGTGGAACGCCCAACCCACATCTGGATCGCAAGATCGACCGCCGATTTGCTGAACAGCTGGACTTCAGCGATGCACAGGTGAACCAGATGGTCAAGTTCTTAGAATCGCTGGACGGCGAAGGCTATCAAGACACCGCCCCGACGTCGTTCCCTCAATAGTGAGCCCCTGCCCCGGAGGTCACTTTTGTTCGCTTAGCCACTGGATCGCCGCGGGAATCCCCTCGGTGATCATGGGCGTGTAATGACCGCCCTGGTTTGTCTGCACAAACGTGACGTTCGTGCCCTGGTCTTTGATCAGTCCGACGAATCGCGTAGCGTCCACGAACGGCACGTTATCATCGTCACGCGAATGGAACACCAACATTTTGCATCGAAAGTCATCGATGTGATTGATTGGCGAATACCAATGTAAAAACGGCTCAACGCCCGAGAACAGTAGCTTGCTGACGGGGTCGGCGATCAACTCAGCCATCCGCGTTTCTACGTCGACCGCAGCGGCATACGCCGCGCAATGGGTGACGCGAGGCTCCGATGCGGCCAACATCAGCGCCAACGTCCCGGCCGAACTGTGTCCGGCGGCGCAAATGCGCCGGGGATCAACAATGTCGATTTTTGCCAGTGCATATTCCAACGCGTTTCGTCCGTTGACGATTCCCCCGCCCGAATTCTTGAACAGCGGGAATGCCGCTGACATCGCCTTCGTATACGCTTGCTCGTTGTTCATGTTGACTGAATCAGGAATGGCGCCGTCGATCGAATAATGCACCACAACAAATCCGGCTTCACTGTATGGCAGCGTTTCATCATGGTAATCACCGCCGTCCAGACTCGATCCGTGCAACAGCGGTGTACCGGCAGGTGCCACCAAAACACACGGCGTAGACTTTGCCGCATGTTCGCCCGCAGGCATGTAAATTCGCAAGCTCATGTTTCCACCTGGCTGGGAATCCGATGATCGGATTTCGACACGGTGCATCGTCACCCCCGAAGGAAACTCTTGAACCGGCGGTCCCAATTCGGGGAGAGTCGATGGTACCGGAATCGCCTTCAACCCTTCGGTCATCACAACCGACGGAGTGCCTTTCATCCGCGACATGCCGATGAGTCCCAGCACACCGCAACACAGAATCGGCGTGATGACAATCACGCCGGCCGCGATCGCCAGGTAACCCCAGACCGGAAATTTTTTTGATGCAGCCTCTCCAACATTGCGCCTCGGCGCGACATTTGGACGGCTTGGCGGAGCCGATGACTGTGGCGGTGTCGCACCTCCCGTATAAGCCCCACCGGGAAAAGAGCCCCCGGGAAAAGATCCTGGAGCGTTGACCGGTCCCGTTGGCAAATTCGCGAATGGATCATCAAAAGCATTGTTTGGAATATTTGTCGGCGGGCTGCCGCCTGTCGGCCCAACATCGGCCGGACCGCCGGCCAGACTTTCACCCGCCGGCACCTGCAAGATCGTGCCACATCCCGGACACTTCACGCGAATCGGTTTGTCTTGGGGCGTAACCCGGAGAATTTTTTGACAACCGGCACAACGTATCTGCATTAAATCACCCTAAATTCATTCCGCGATTTGAAGTTTTGCTTTTATCACAACCCGAACGCGTGAGCGAGGGAAAGCCGGTATCGATTGGTGTATCGCTCACGCGTTCGGGTGAGGAAAAACCAATGCACCACGCAAAAGCGGAACTTCAAAACCTCCGCGATGGTTACTTGCTTTTGGTCGGACGAAACGCATGGACCCAAGACAAAAACGATCCGACTTGACGTGTCTGAATCCAAACACGGCCGGTCCCCGAGAATTGGCAAACCAATCCCTCGCCGCCGAAAAAGAAGGACTTGATTTTGCCGCCGGCGCGCAATCCCGGTAACACCGTCACCCTGTATTGAAGTGTGTCTTCGAAGGCGACAATGTATCCCGTATCGACGATAAACCCGCCGGTCACATCGATGGGCATGATCGCGCCGTAGGAATTAAAAAACAGATCCCCGGTTCCGGATGCTTTCAACAGCACGAGTCCTTCGCCGCTGAAAAAACCTTTGGCGCCCTGCCATTTTCCGGTCACTTCGACGCCTTCGCTGTTCAACATGTAGGCCCCCCGCTGCAGGTACAGCGAGTTGCCATTGAGTCGGTGGTAGGCGACATCACCGGCGGCCCCGCCGGCAAACAAAACCTCTGCCGGACCACCCTCTGCAGTGAACGTGTTGATGATCAAACTTTCGCCGCCCAACATCCGTCCCAGCGTCTTTCCAAATCCGCCTTTGAAGCCGGCTTCCAATTTGACCGACGGCGACATCGAAACCATCGCGGAAGGCTCGGCAAAAACTTTCCCGCCCGAGGGCAGGTCCAATTTCACGATTGAAAAGTCCGGACGCTGGCTGATTTCATAATTGAAATTGCCCGTCGACCCGGTCAAAGTCGCATTGGTCGGCGCCGAAGATTTTGCCGCCGAAGGTGAAGCCGACTGAGACATTCCCCGTGGCGCCGCGGCGGGCGATTGAATCGGCACGTCGGCGTCTTCGACGATTTCTGCCATTTCGATGACTGGCTCGGCCTCCAATTGCGGGATCATCATCATTTGCCCACATTCTTTGCACTTTCCTTTCTTACCCGCCAACTTGTCGTCAAGCCGGTAACGTTTCTGACACGAAGGGCATGCGATTTCGATCATGATGTTCTGGCCAACTTTGAAGTATCGTCCGGTGTATGTTGCCGCGATGTGATTGCAGTCAAATTGAAATTAACGTGGCCGCAATTTGGGTCCGAGTAACTTTCCGAAGCTGGGCGGATTGTGGCTTTGGCAATACAGTTTTCCTTGGCCGCTGAATTTGCAAACCAAGCCCTCGCCACCCAAAATGCTACCCACAAGACTTTTACTCGCCTTGCCGAGTCGAAACTCGAGAGTGTCTTCGAAAGCCACGATGTGCCCGGTGTCGACAACGTGTTCCCCTTGGACATCGATCTGGTAAATGGAACCGAAGCTATTCAATAGCAGGTCACCGGCACCGCTGCATTTGACCCAGAACATACCTTCGCCGCTGAACAACGCCTTGCCGATGCCTTGAAACGTTGCGTCGATCTCGATGCCTGTTGATGACGCCAACCAACTGGAACCCTGCACGACGAGCGTTCCACCGGTCATCGGGTAATGCATGATATCACCTAACAAGCTCGGCCCGATGATCAACGTTTCGTTGGGTCCCGTCGCGGTAAAATGATTCAGGAAGAAGTTCTCCCCGGCAAACATCCGTTTGAGACCTTTGGCAAGGCCGCCACCACCGCCTTTGTTGCGCGAAGTTGTTTCGACTGTAAAGCCAGTTGACATCGCGATCATCGCGCCGACTTCGCAAGTGACTGATTCACCGGCGGCAAGTGTCAGCTTTGCGACCGACATCGCCGGTTGGGCAAGTAGTTCGTGTTGCATGTTACTGAATGCCTAATAAAGATGAGAGTTTGTCCATGCGGCCAATCCGTCAAACGATCTGGATTGCATGTAAATCTTTCCGGGTCCGGAAACACGGGTGACCAAACCCTCGCCGCTGAAGAAGCTGGAAAAGATTCCGCCGGCCATTCCGATCTGAACCCCGATCGACGGTTCGTAGGCAACAAGATGCCCCGAATCCACGACATATTCACTGTCGATTTCTTTTTCAAAGATACCGCCATACGCGCCGAACCAAATTCGTCCCGTCCCGCTGACTTTCAAACGAAACAATCCTTCGCGGGCGATAAACATCTTCAGCCCCGCCCAGCCCAGACCAAGATTCACTCCGGTTTCGCAGGCGATGAACGCGCCGGGCTGCAAGAACATCGTGTTCCCGTTTAACTCGATACACTGGATATCACCGGGAAACGGTTGCGTCAGCACCAATTCGCCGCTGGATTGCGTCGTAAAGGTATTGACGAACATTGATTCGCCGCCAAACACGCGTTTCAACACACCTTTGACAAAGCCGCCGCTCCACTTCGTGCTCATTTCGATGGTGGAACTCATACTCGCCATCGCATCAGCCTCGGCAATGATCTGATCGCCGGCCTCCAGCTTGACGTGAATGTTTGCGAACGACGGTTTGTCGCGAATCTCAGCTTGCATCAATTGTCTCCGCGTTGATTTTGATCTTTGATTTGAAGTTGAGCCTGGACGTTGGGCCAATCGATTTCCAGCGGTTGGTATTGCTGCGGTGGTAAGGCCGCAACCATCGTTTCGACATTCTCGATCCGTGAAGCGTGATCAGGATGAGTGCTGATCCACGCGAACGCTCCCGGCAATTCGCCGTGTTCTTTCTCCAACAACTGAAAAAACTTTGCCATTGCCGACGGATCGATTCCCGCAGAATGTAACATGCGGACGCCTTCCTCGTCGGCCGCGTTTTCTTGATCCCGAGAATAACTGTTGATCGTAGCGACTTGGAACAGGTCCGCGCCCATCGCAATCAACCCGCCGGCATCGCCGACCAAGACAGTCACCGCCGCGTAAATCCCCATCGACTGCCCCATCCTTTCAATTCCATGCCGTAGCGTCGCGTGCGACATCTCGTGGCCCAACACGGCCGCGACTTGATCAGCGCTCTCGGCGTTCTTGATCAGTCCGGTAAATATGACAATCTTGCCGCCGGGCAGCGCAAACGCGTTGACGATTCCCGATTCGACCACGTGAACCTCGAACTCCATGCCATCGATGGCGGCATGCGGCTTCAAACGGTCAACGATCGTTTGCATCGCACCAACGACGACTTCATTTTTCACTTCCGGGCCACCTAGATCCATCGTCTCAAACGCCGTCGAACCGACCTGACGATCCACACTGGTTGGTAGCGCCTTGACCGCCGCCCGCGCACCCAGGCGAACCCCATAATATCCACCGACAATGATCGCCAAGAATCCGACCAAGACCGCAACCAAAACGGTCCGGTCGCGCCGCGATGATCGACGCCGCTTTCGCAGACTATAGCCCAATTGTGCATCCAAAGTGCCAGCGGACGC
>JAGQPO010000870.1 GCA_020426665.1 Planctomycetales bacterium | reverse complement strand
ATTTGTTTTCTCGTGCTGGTGCGGATGATCGTGTTCGCGGTTCGCTTGCGCAACGATCCCCGCGTCGAAATCGGGTTAGCAGCGTTGGCAGTCGTCGCCGTGATGGCAGCATTGATTCCCTATTCAATGCAATTGCATTTCAACGATTACCAGCCACTGGACTATGACGCGACCTGGCAAGTGACCAACTGGGCGTTCACCATGACCACGGCGTTGCAGCGACGTTTACCGCCAGGATTGATTGACCGGGTTGTTGGGGCAGCGATTTGCTTGGCGCTGATCTCCTTTTTCACCGCTTGGCAAACCACGCGGCCGCGTCGCATTGCGACGCCCAAACGCGTCGAAGAAGAACTCGCCCGAGGATCATCCGGCGGTCATTAACACGCCGACCATTCGCAGTCCTGCTGCAAACTTCAGTCGCACAGCATTCAATCAGGCGTTCCCACAGAATTCGACACACTGGAATCAGCCGAGTGCACCAGCCGAAGAATCAATCGCTTCAGTTCCGGCAATTGGAATGGTTTTGCAAGACAGGCATCCGGAGTTCTGCCCGCCTGCGCCGACAATCGTTCGACCTCGTTGATAAGCCCGCTGCAAACGATGACCGGCAACGTCGGTCGAATCGTCTTGAGCCGCAAAAATGAATCGAAACCCGAAAGCCCCGGCATGATCAAATCAATCATGACCACGTCAACGTGTCCTCCGTTGCACACAAACTCGATCGCTTCGCTGCCGCTGGAAGCTTCGTGCACGCTAAATCCCATTGCGTTCAGACTCAAACGTGCAACGCGACGCACTTCGTCGTCGTCATCAACAAGCAGCACCTCACAGGGACACTTCGGTGCCTCGATCGCCGAATCGCTGTTCTTTTCAATCCGCCGAGACTGCATTGCAAAACCCTGTGGTAGAACGGGCAATGTGATACTGAAGTTGCTGCCGACACCGAGTTCGCTTTCACAGCAAATCGTTCCGCCGTGTTGGCTGATGATTCCGTGGGCGCGGGCGAGCCCCAATCCGGTCCCTTCACCAACCTTTTTTGTTGTAAAAAACGGCTCAAAGATCCTCGCAACCGTCTCACGACTCATGCCTTCCCCATCATCACGAAAGCTGATTCGAATACACCGCTCCTGTTGATCGTTGATTTGACACTCGGTTTTCACATTGATAATGCCCGGATTCCCGGACATCGCGTCGCGCGCGTTGAAACACAGATTCAAGAAGACCTGCGACATCTGCGTGTGATCGAATCGGCACCTCGGCAATTTTGGATCCAATTCAAGCAACACCTGGATGTCAGGACCAAGCGAGGTCTTTGCCAACATCACCGCTTCTTCGACGGCCTGATTGACATCGCCATCGGCTAAATCCAATTTCTCTTGGCGTGAAAATCCCAGCAACGATCGGACGAGTTTCGTTGCTTGAACCGTACATCGACGTGCCGACGCAAGACACTGCTGACGTTCCAACGCCGTGACTTGACTAGGAACCCGATCATGACGTTCAACCAATTCCAAATTCGACGCGATCGCGGCCAGCAAATTGTTAAAGTCGTGCGCCACACCGCCGGCGAGTCGACCCAACGCATCCATTTTTTGGTTGTGCGCCAATTGCTTGGTCAATTTGCGGTTCATTCGATCGGCACGTTGCACCTTGAACCACAGTACGGCAAAGCAAACCATGCCGAAAGCGCACACGGCTGCTATCACTGCCAACGATGCAATCATTATCGAGGGCGAAAACTGCAGCCATCGAGACGTGACTTCCAAATCGGACGTGGACTGCAATTCGACCGCAAAAGCAGACTCGCCCGTTTGCCCGTCGAAGGTCGTGTCGGGAGGCATCTGGATCACCATGCCGGACACGGCAACGCGTCTCGCGTTCGCCAGCGAAACACTCTCCCACGATTTGTGATCCGCTTGAACAATCACCGTAAAGAACGTATCGCCCTCGCGGAGCAACAGAAAATGTTTGCCTCCCTGGCTGTGAACGGAAACAAGTTCTCCTTCCGTCGTCACGCGCATGGGCAGCGTCGCGGTGTCGATCTCGCGAACGTCTTTCGACCGCGGAGGCGGGATACTTTGGAACGATCGTGAATGCAACGAAACAGCTTGGAATTGGTGCGCGCCCGTTCGTCGCGCGATCAGATCCACCACATTCCCGGTCATCGTCTTTTTTGCCAACGCCGAATCAACGAACACGCCACGCCCGGCATCTTCTACCAGATAACCTTGGTTCTCGGTGACCGAAGTGATCTGACACCGCATCGAGAACAAATCTCCGTCCATGCCGTCACCGGCCAGTAGACGCGGGACGCTCGATTCGGTAACGCGAGACCGAAAATGATCAATTGCGACCTCGTCATCACGATCGAGCAAATCTTCTGTGGTGGCATCATCCTTTTCGATCGGAATTGGGTGCGGATCAAGTTGATTGGTTCGGACGTCAAACTGATAGGGTTGGCCACTGAAGTCCATGTCACAGACCAACGTCCCCGTGATGACAACGTTGCGGTCGATCAGCCGCGACCAGGTATCATCGCCCTTGTCCGCCCGATCGTCGAATCGATGAATGACGAAATGCGTGTCACCAGAGGAAGCCAACGCGATCCATTCGTTACCCATTCGAACGACTTCACGAATCACGCCTTGAGTCGTAATCCGGTGCGACCACCAATCTCCCATGGACAGTTCATGAATCCGCACCGATCTGGGAGTGATCTGTTTAACGTCGTCAAATAATTCGATCGACGAACCCCGCAAGAACTGGCCGTCTAGAATCAGATCGCCGATGACGCGAATTCGAGTCCCGGGTTGTACTCGTGGATGCTTTTCAAATTCGCTGGTCGATACGCTGACGTACAACGCATCAAAATCGTCTTCGACAAAAACGCTGTTGTCGCGACGACCCCAGTAATTGACCCGAGCCTCGATGTCGATCGGAATCGAATCGATATCGGTACGCCCATAATGCTTGGCGGCTTCCGCGAAACTGCGGAGTGTGACTTGAGAGCGTTCGCCGGTGTCCGGTTCATCGCCTGCCAGCGGGGCGCCATCGCCGCCAAGTAGCGTGATCGCAAGGACCAGTGGCAAGCACCAGGGGACGACATGTCGAATTCGCATTGGAATGGGCGCAGCTTTCATGAGGCAACGACATGGATTCTTCGATCAAAATGAAGGAACTGTCCCAAAATACAATTGTTAAAGTTGCAAATTTTGCGAGATCACTTTGCTAAAGACGCGGAAAACCGATGGTAGCTGGTCCCTCGCTCACGCGTTTTGAAGTTGCGCTTTTTCACAACTCGAATGCGTCAGCGAGGGAAAACCGATGGTAGCTGGTCCCTCGCTCACGCGTTCGGGTTACGAAAAGTCAATGCACTAGGCAACCGCGCAACCTCGAAAACACAGCGTCGGGCCCATGAAGAATCGCTTGGAATCGTTGTTAAACGATTTCAGGAACTTCGTATCCCTTTCGATACTGGCGTTTCAGCAGCGAGTTGGCAACATCCGAGTTTTCGCCGACAAACTGCTCCGACTTCGTATCCAGGTGCAACATCGGGCTCAACTTGATTTCATCGCCGTCAAGTTTCAGATCGTGGGCCGCGAGGTGTTCTTCCATTTCACCAAGGACGGCGTTCCACTGTTCCAGTTTGACTTCGCGTGCAGCATCTTGGCTGAACTTCGTTCCGGCCTGGAACGCGATGTTCGCCAGGTTGCACCAGCCGGTGCTGTCGTTGCCGACTTCGATTTCGGCATTCAACAACGATCGGTCTTGCGCGCGAACGGCGTCGATGAAGTTCTGTTGGTGTTTACCGTCGCCGCTGCCACTGAACTCGCGAATCTTTTTGCCGTCGTTGTCGAACGCAACCGCGCGACCGCGTTGGCCTTCGAATCGCCCGCCTTCGCAATAAGCCATGTAGCCGCTAGACGGACCGGGATGTCTGGGGCTGTTCTTTCCGCCGGGCTGATCCGGCAAATTACTCAGTCCGATCACCACCGGAATCGATCCGGTATCGAAGTACGCGAAATGAACGTTCGGAGTTTCGCCGGCGTCATTGAGGGCGACGCGACCACCGCCGCCCAAGATTCGTTTCGGTAACGTCACATTATCTTGGAAGATGTTGTTGCGGCAATCGTCCAAAACGTGAACACCCCAGTTACCCATTTCACCGCTGCCGGTATTCCAATCCCAGTGCCAGTCGTAATGCAAGTTGCTGCGGAACAAGGGTTCATCGGCAGCCGGTCCCAGCCAAAGGTCATAGGCAATGTTCTTTTCGATCTCCAGGGGCGTATCGCGTTTGCCGATCGAGGGACGGACGCCGTAACGATTCACGCGGGCGGCAAAGATTTC
>JAGQPO010000869.1 GCA_020426665.1 Planctomycetales bacterium | reverse complement strand
CCAACGACGCCGCCAGCGCCGTGACTCGATTGTTGGACCTGGGGACCGAACCGTATCTGGTCAGCAGTTCATTGGTCGCTTCGTTGGCACAGCGATTGGTGCGCAAACTTTGTGGCAAGTGCAAACGCCCGCGACGCAGCGGCGATGCATTGCCGAACGTTCCGACAACATTGTTGGAATCACACGATTTGACCCAGGCCGATCTGGTCGGTGTCTTCGAACCGGTCGGTTGTGAAGCCTGCCGCGGGACGGGCTTCAGCGGGCGCGTGGGGCTGTTCGAGTTGTTGGTGATCGATGACGTCTGTCGTGAACTTGTTCAATCTCGGTCAAATGCCGCGGCGATTCGCGATGCCGGATTACAATCGGGGATGCACCTGTTGTCGATGGACGGATTGTTAAAGGTTCATCAGGGCATCACGACACTGGATGAAGTTTTACGCGTAACGACGCTATAACCCGATGGCTGTGTTTTCTTATTCCGGCATTGACCCGTCCAGAAAATCGGTTCGCGGAACGATCAGCGCCGACACGGCGCGCGAAGCCCGGGATTCGTTGCGGGGCCAGGGGATCAACGTTCGACGAATCACGCCATGCAAGGAACACACATCCGGCATTCGCCTGCCACGAATTTCCTGGCCGGGTTCCAGAGGCGGCTGGGCTACGGCGGTTTCCGAATTGTCGATGCTGTTGCACGCCGGAATCCCGATGCTGGATGCGTTGGACACGATCGCCCAGCAAAGTTCAGGATCATTTCGCGCGGCCTTGCTGGGGGTTCGGGACAAGGTCGCGGCGGGCCAGTCGTTGGCCAAAGCGCTCGAAGGACGCCCGGATCTATTCGACGAGGCATCGGTGCAGATGGTCGAGGTCGGTGAGAACGCAGGGACATTGGAAGAAGTGTTGAACCAATTGGCGGAATTCAAACTACGCCAATCGCGATTCACCGACGCGGTTACGACGGCTCTGGTCTATCCCGTTTTTTTGGTTTGCTTCGGCACCGCCGCGGGAGTGTTTTTGATGACCAGTGTTCTACCGCCGCTGTTGGAGAATTTGGAAGAAACGATCGACGAATTGCCTTGGCCGACACGTGTTGCGAAATCTCTGTCCGTGATGCTGGTGGATTACCGCTGGTTTTGGATCGCCACGCTGGTCGGATTGGCGGCCACGATCACCGCGACGCTTCACAGCGATCGCGGACGTTTGGTGTTTGATCGATTGATTCTGCGAATCCCCGTGTTGGGTCCGATGTTGGTCAAACAGGGCGTGTCAAGGATTGCGATGATCATCGGAACACTTTCACGAAGTGGAGTTGAATTGACGCGAGCATTTGAACTGGCGGAGCGTTCCGCCAAGAATTTGGTGTTTCGCGAGGCGCTGCATCGTTGCGGTGCGAAAATCGCCGCGGGCGAAGAAGTCGCCGATGCATTGGAAAGCAGTGGTGCGTTTCCCCCGCTGGCGGTGCGTGTCTTTTCGGTCGGCCAGGAGTCGGGAAAACTGGACGAGATGCTTTTTCGATTGGCCGACGACTATGATGAACAGGTTAAAACGACTTCGGCCAGGCTGACGTCGTTGATTGAACCGGTTTTGATCCTTGTCTTGGCCGCCATGGTTGGCTTTCTGTTGTTGGCCACGATCCTTCCGATTCTGGAGGCTGGAAATGTATTGTGAATTCAAATCAACGCGACGAAAGCGGTGCGGTTTTTCGTTGGTTGAATTGATCGTCGTGATGGTGATCCTGGGAATGCTGGCCGGTTTGGTTGCAGTCAAGACTCGCGGCTACTTGGTGAATTCGCGCAAGAACGCGGTAAAGGCTGAGATCGCAACCATCCTGAAGTCGCTTGAAGCGTTCCGCATCGATCAATCGCGTTTTCCGACCGAAGAGGAAGGGCTGGAAATTTTGACGCAAAGTACGCCCACGTGGGAAGAAGGCTTTATCAGTAAAGTCCCGGTTGATCCCTGGAAAAATCCATACCAGTATTTCGTTTCCGAGGACGGAGTGGAGATCGTCAGCTTGGGTGCCGACGGGCGTGAAGGTGGTGACGGAGAGGACGCCGATTTCTCCAGCAAGATGTTGGAAGAATGAGTGGCTGCGCCATAACGCGAACGTGTCAGATTAGTGTTCCGCCGCACCTGAACTTTCGCGTGGGGAGCGTAGCGGAAGTCGTCAAGACTTTCGTAAATGGTGGGGCGCTCGAAACTCTTGACGAGTTCCGCTACCCGAGAAGCAAGTTGCAGCGAATCACTAGGACGTCCTGGCATTCAGGCGGGTCCCTCGCTGACGCATTCGGGTTAGGAAAGCGGGTTCGCCGTTATGCTGCGCGGACTTGTAGATCGGTCGCTTATCGACGGCATGGATTTTCGCTGATTGAATTGGTGGTTGTGATCGCGTTGATGGGCATGTTGGCGTCATTGGCGACGATGTCCATTCATGGTGTGATCGTGCGACAGCGACTATCGCGTGCCGCTGAGGTGGTCGAACAATTTGACACCGCGCTGCGTCGATCGGCGTTGGTCCAACGTCGCGATGTGACGGGTGTGATCGATCGAAACCGACATCGTTTGTTCGTTGATTCGGATGCCGAGTCGCCGATGACTTTCAAGTTGCCAAACCATGTCGAAATCGGGAGCGTGCGATACGGCAGTTCCAATCAATCGGTGCGGGGAAACCGTGTCACGTTCAATGAACAAGGCGTTTCACCCAGCTACGCAGTCCGGTTGGATAGCGGGACGAACCAGCGATGGGTTCTGTTGGTGGGCGGAACGGGACAGATCGTCCACGATCTAGATCGCGGTGGGGTCGAAGCTGTCTTGGAGGGAAGATGATCGACCGAAAAGGATTCACGTTGCTGGAAGTCATCGTCGCGCTGGCGTTGATGGGGTCGGTCTTGGTTGGGTCGTTGATGGCGTTTTCAATTCACCGTCGTCAACTGTCCCAGGCGGAAAAACGAATACAGGCGACGATTCTTGCCGATCGGCTGGTTGACGAACTTTCGTCGCAACAAGGCGGAATCCCGGTCAACGGTCGCGGAACGGTGCCGGGCAACGGCAACTGGATTTGGCAAACGTCACCGCTTGGTACCGCAGCGTTTTCAACCGCAACCATGCAAATTGTGCGATTCCAAATCATGGAAACCAGTCCCACACCGACTCGGTTGGTTTCGGTCGACATCGTGGTTGCGGAGCGAACGCCGTGAAGAATCGCCGGGCCGAAGCGGATCGAATCGCATTCACCTTGATCGAAATGGTTGTCGCGTTGGTGTTGGCGTCGCTGATGATGGTTGGCTTGTTGCGGATCGTCACACTGGTATCCATCGAGTCAAATCAATTGCGCGGCGAGCAGACCGATTATGTGGCCGCCGGCATGTTGGCCGATCGTTTGCGTATGGACCTGATGAACGCCCGCGGGATCGTGGCCGATTTCGATTCGATCCGTTTGTCGGGTTACGTTGGACCGCAGAATACACCCGGTACGATTCGGTACGGCCAGTCCATTGTCGGTAACCGCCGCGTGCTGGTTCGCGATTCGGGCGATCAGAGAGAAGTCTGCTGGGTCGGATTCGGAGGGTTTGATTTTGAATCTTACGAACAGATTACCGCCGAGACTCCGCAACCGGAAATGACCGGCGGATTGCCTCCGGTGCCGGCGCGATTTCGGATCGGCGTGATGAACAGCGATGGTCGTCTGTTATTCAGCGAGGTGATCCAACATCATGAACAGTGATTGCAAAGCCGCTGATCGCTCCGCGATCAATGCGATCCACAACGTTTCTACCGCCAGCCCCAAGTTCACACTGCAACCTGCGACTACGTCCAGACGCGGTGGTTATGTTTTGTTGATGGTGTTGGCCGTGTTGGTATTGATGGTGACGGTCCTGGCGACGTTGTCCAAACTCAGCTTGCGGCGCGCGTTGGCTGCAGCGGATGCACAAGTTCGATTGCAGCAGCGACTCGGTGCCGAATCAATCGAAAAGGCCTTGTTGCCTCAGGCAGGTAAAATCTTTGAGACGCTTGAAGAACAGACCGAACAAATTCGCGAGTCGACCGGCAACGTGGTGCCAACGCCCAAGCAGATTCGCCACGCGTTTACGATGGGCGGTGTGACATTTGATATCGTGCTGGCCGACGAAGACGCCAAGTTGAATTTAAACCAGGTGT
>JAGQPO010000868.1 GCA_020426665.1 Planctomycetales bacterium | reverse complement strand
CCGACCTCTGTCGCCGGACTGGAGGTCCGTCGTACCCTAAAATCGAGACTTGGCGAAGCACCAGAGCCACTGGCACACGTCACAGCCCCACCGATCCGGGGCTTTCTTTCTGTAACAGTTGTCCGATCTCTTGAAACTCTTCGCTCAATAGAGTCAGGATGTCATCAAGTGTGACCAATCCCAGCAACTGATCATCATCGTCGACAACGGGTAAGCGTCGGTGGCAACCACGGCGCATGATTGCGAGCGCTGATTCAATCGGCGTGTCTTCGGTCACACTTTCAGGCACTTTACTCATGACCGTTTCGATTTCGGTCGTCCGAGGATCCAGACCCTGCGCGACGACGCACACCGCCAAATCGCGATCCGTCACAATTCCGATCGGGCGTTGTTGATTGTCGACGACGACTAGCGTGCCGACCTTTCGTGATTTCATTCTCTCGGCGGCCGTTTGGGTTGTTTCATCCGGCGCCGCAACGTCGACCGTACGTGTGCAAATTCGACCTATAGACATCTTCATTTCCTCCGACTGGAAGTGCCGCTGAATCGGGCTGTGGAATGGGACCGGAAAAGGGTGCCGATAGCCTGCGAGTCGTGTATCGGCGCAGCACCATCGGCTCGGTGCCGGCGTCTCGCTGAAGCCGTGCAATTCGGGTGCCAAATTGATTAGTCGACAAACCCGATCAGGTCTTCTGCAGCGATGTGGCCGGACAGTTTCGTGAGTGCACGGCGTTCGATTTGTCGCACACGTTCTCGTGAGATCCGAAAGACGTTCGCCACGTCGGCCAGAGTGTATTCGTGCCCATCGCCTAGCCCATAACGCATCATCAAGATTTCACGCTCCCGCCAACTGAGGCGATCCCCTAAGACTTTTTGCAAGCGTGACTGAAGCAGTTCAAGGTCGACGTTATCGTCCGGACCGCGCCGCTCGGGCTGGGCGACCAGGTTGCCCAGTTCGTCATTCTTGTCCTGTCCGACTTGCAATTGCAGACTGGCCGGGTTTTGCCCAGCCCTGATGATGGTGTCGGCGTGCTCGGTGGTCGTTTCGGCGGCTCCGGCGATCTCATCCGTCAAAGGTGTGCGCCCTAATTCCTGGCGCAGGTCAGATTCAATTCGGTGGATGCGGGTGATTTCAGGACTCACGTGTGCCGGCACGCGGATCATTCGACTTTGATCACAAATCGCCCGCGTGATGGCTTGGCGGATCCACCACGTTGCGTAGGTGCAAAACTTGAATCCGCGTTCTGATTCGAACTTCTCGACGGCACGGATCAAACCTGCATTCCCTTCCTGGATCAAATCCATGAATGCGAGTCCACGATGACGATACTTTTTGGCGATCGAAACAACCAAACGCAGATTCGATTCACACAATTCGTTTTTCGAGGCTTCAAAATCTGCCTGGGCTAATTGAATCTGTTCGACTTGTCGCCGTAAACGTTTTGGTGTCTGTTGGACACTTCGCAGGATTTCGGATATCTCGCGTTGGTTCGCGGCATCGTTTTTGGTGCGAAGTCGTTCGATGCGCCGATCCAGGGCAAAAAGTTTCTCGGCAAACGGAGTCAAGTATTCCAGCCGGAGCCCCAATTCTTCGATCAACCGGATCGCACGTTTACGCCGGCCGACGATGCGCGTCCAAAGGAGTTTGCGTCGATTTTTAGATGCCGTTTTGGTGGCTTCGTTGAAGTCACTGCGATTGAGTTCCACCAAAGCATGCAGAGTCCGAAGGTTGTGGGGCAATCGCCCAAGAATCTGGTGTTTTTCCAACCGATCGCTGACCGCAACCTGGACCGTGCGATCAAAGCGTCGGTCGCCCCGGAGAACCTGGTTCAGCAATCCGATCGCCGAGCGCATGACAAAGTCGGCCGAGAGCAAATTTGCCCGCAGACGTTTCCGGCTCCGTTCGATTCGTCTCGCTACGTCGGATTCCTGTTCGCGGCTCAGCAGTCCGACACTTCCGATTGCCGCCAAGTAGGCTTGAACCGGGTCGTCGGTCAAATTCGACGAGCGTCTGGTCGCACGACCCGATGGTGAAACCGCCGCGCGAACACCGTCCTCGTGAACACCGTCCTCGCGATCGGATTGGGCGTAGCGGTCGGCGTCTGAGTAGCGGCCGAACCGGTTGGGTGGTTCCGAAGTCCGGCCATGTGATGAGCTGCTGGTTGGGTCGCCAGTCGCGCCGCCGGTCGACGGGACCTTGTTTGATGAGGCTGTCGGAGAGAACGGACGGGAAATTGATTCGGAGTGTGTGCGTGCGAACGTCTCTGGCAGCGCATCAAACGTCGCACGACTGTTTTCAATAAACATCGTGCTGTTGGGACCGATTTGGGAATCGGTTGAGGAGGGGATTTTCAAGCCATGCAGTCCTAAAACTGTGGCAAGTGGGGGCACCGAAAAGTCGGCCACGTCGATGGCGGGTAGGGTGTGGCCATTGGAATACTAGCGCGAAACCGAAACGGGACAAGCCGTCCCGTCGAATCCTCGCGGGTTCAATGTTGCGGTTTGGACAAAGCTTCGAACCCGCTGACGATGTCCAGTAGTTCTTCGGTGATTTCGGTTTGACGGATTTGGTTGAATGCCGCATGCAGTTCATCCAGACGCTGGTCGATGCTTTTTTCAGCGACTTGCATGGCGGCAATTCGGCTAGCGTTTTCGCTGGACAACGATTCGGCGCAGGCGCGGTACAGCGACACAAACAGGTATTGTTTCACGACGCAGGACAGCAATCGCCGGCGGTCCATCGTGTACATCGGCAACGATGTTGAATCCCACGTCTGGTGACTCCAGCGTTTGAATCGTTCCGGACCGATCGGCAGCAGCGGCAACTGTGTCGGAGTATTGGACGCGCCCGTCGTTCTGCGATTAAAGAACACGTACAGCTGGGTGATGTCGTCTTGTTCGAGCCAGCGGTCGATGCTCAGAAGCATCTTTTGGACCAATCCTGTGATTTCCGAGACCGATGCTGGAACGGCGAAAGACTGATCAGAGGACAGTTTCAATTCGTGCAAATGGCTCGCGACCCGGGTTCCGACGGCCAGTAGCTTCCAGCATTCGTGATTGCCGGTGCACGAGGAATGCACTGCGGTGGCAATTCGTTCGTTGAAAGGGCCGCACATCCCCTGGTCGGACCCGAAAACGATGGCGCCGGCTTTGGTGGCCGTCGGTCGGTGGTTGGACAAGAAGAATCGGTCGGGAAAACCAGTGCCACGCAATACGATTTGGAATCCCAATTCAACCGTGCGATTGTAGTCGGCTAAGGCCAGTACGGCCCGTTCGTACTGTCGAATGCTTACCGCGGCGAGCGACTTCATCGTCCTGACCACCGAACGCATGTCGGAGGCGGTTTCGATTTTCGCACGCAACGATTCCAGTGTCTGCATCAAACCTGCTCCAGGTGTTTTGCGACGGCATTTTGCACGACAGTCGTCAATCGCGCCAGATCAGCGTCAGCCAGTTTCTCGCCCGCGAGCATTTGTGAGCATACCTGGGGCAATTCGTTGCCGATGGCAGAATGAATCGTCCGTTCGGTATCGCGGATCTGTTCGACAGGCACTGCATCAAGGGCGCCGCTGGTCAGCGCCAGCATCGAACCGATCTGTTCCGGGACGGTTAACAATTCGTGTTGTGATTGCTTTAAGACCTCCCTGGCCCGCAACCCTCGATCCAACGTCGCCCGTGTGCTTTCGTCAAGTTGACTGCTGAATCGCGCGAATTTTTCGAGCTCTTCGAATTGCGCATAGGTCAACCGCAAGTCACCGGCGACCCTACGGTAGGCCGGCAACTGTGTCTTGCCGCCAACGCGTGAGACCGATCGTCCGACATCGACGGCCGGTAAAACGCCCAGGTGAAAAAGTTTCGGAGACAGGTAGAGTTGCCCATCGGTGATCGAAATCAAGTTTGTTGGGATGTATCCCGACACATTTTGGGCCTCTGTTTCGATTATCGGCAGCGCGGTCAGAGATCCGCCGCCGAACTTCGCCCTCAGACGGGTTGATCGTTCCAGCAACCGCGAGTGGACATAAAAAATGTCGCCGGGAAAGGCTTCACGACCGGGCGGGCGGCGTAGCAGCAACGAAACATGTCGGTAAGATCTGGCGTGTGACGTCAAGTCATCGTAGACCACCAGAACGTCGCGGCCGTCGAGCATGAATTCCTCGGCGATCGTCGTTGCGGCATAGGGCGCGATGAATTGTACGCCGGGTGGCGCATCATCGGCACCGATCACCACCACGGTGTGGTCCATCGCGTCTTGGGTCCGTAATGAATGGATCACGCGAGCGACGTTGGTGCTCCGTTGGCCGATACTGCAATAGATACAGATGACGCCGGTGTTTTTCTGATTAATGATCGTGTCGACCGCGATCGAGGTCTTGCCGGTTTGGCGGTCTCCCAGGATCAGTTGCCGTTGGCCTCGTCCGATAGGGATCAATCCGTCAACCACCTTCAGACCGGTTTGCAACGGAACACTGACCGATTCACGACGCATGATCCCGGGCGCGTCCCGCTCACATGGCATGCGATTTGTTGCCGTCAAACGATGGCCACCGTCGAGTGGTTTGCCGAGCGGATCAATCACTCGGCCGAGCAATTCATCGCCCACCGGCGTATCCAACACACGTCCGGTGCGCTGGACAATGCTGCCGGCATGCAGCGATTCGCTGTGATCCAATAGCACGCAACCGACGTGGTGCCGATCAAGGTTGAAGGCAAATCCATGTAGATTCCGTGCGAACCGCAGCAATTCGTCGGACTGGACGTTGGGTAATCCGGTAACCGTAGCGATTCCACGGCTGACCTCGACGACGGTTCCGGTTTCACGGGCACGCACGCCGGCATTCACTCCGACGACGGTTTTCCGGAACGATGCCGCGGTAACGTCCATCAATTCGCGCAGGTTCATTGTTTTCACTCGTCCGATGCCGGAAACGTCGTCTCCGCCGTGCAACATCTAATGTTGCCTCCTGGATTGGTCGTTAAAGTCAAGTTGGATCTGGCGTACAAAGTCATCTGCGTTCCATTCGATGCTGTAACCGCCGGCATCCAGCTGGATTCCACAGATCAGCGCCGGCGTTTGTTCAAAGATGACATCGCCGTGATGGCCCAGGGAATCGCGAATCGCATCACAGAGCGTCGCCTTTGAATCTTCATCCAATTCAAAGGCGCTTTGCACACGAAAACGTGACAGGTCGTCTTGGAACAAGGCGCGAATTTCGTCGCGGCGAGAATCATCCATTCGTTTCAGTTCGGCGACAAATTTGTTCGTCACCAATTGTTCCAGACCGGCGTCGGCCAATTGAATCAGCGTGTGCCGCGTCGATTCGATGGCCAATTCACCCAGTTGCCCGCGAATGTCCTCGGCCGCCTCGTTCTGTTCCTTGAAAAGCGATTCCATCCATTCGTTGCGTTTCAATTCGACATCGTCACGGACCTCTCTCATCAATCGTTCACGGTGCTCGTTGGACTCCCGTCGAACGTCGACCATCAATTCGTCGCGCACCGCATCGAATTCGGAATTCTTGCGATCAAGCAACGCCGCTTTCTCGTCGGCAATGGCCAGCTTTTGTCCGGCGGCATCCCATCGATCCGCGATCTTTTGTTCCCGTTGCTGCATTGCATCCATGATCGGGCCGTACAGGAACCAGCGCAACAACACGACTAATATCAAGAAGTTGACGACTTGGGCGACGAAAGTGAACCAATCAATGCTCATTGCAGGCTACTGAATGAAGTAATTCCAAAACGGATTTGCAAACAACAAAATCATCGAGACGACAAAGCAGTAGATGGCCGTGGATTCAATCATGGCCAATCCGACAAACAAGGTGCGCGTGATGGTGTTCGATGAATCCGGTTGCTGGGCGATCGCGCCAAGTGCCTGGGCAACGGCGCGACCTTCACCAATTGCCGGTGCGATCGAGCCGACGGCAATCGTCAATCCGGCGATTGCGATCGAAATGGCCGCGACCAGGCCCAGGTTGTCGATTCCGGATGAATTTGATCGAAGGCCTGTCTCCTCGGCGGATGTGACTGGCGATTTTTCAATTTGTCCGAGCGGCTGTGACGTGGCATCGACATCGGACTGATCGTCCTGGGCAACGGCGACTGAATGAACGCCGCTGCCGATGAAAATGACAGCCATCAAAATGGTCGCAAGCAGCGTGTGAATAACGCGGGGGCGTTTTTCCAGCCCGATACCATGGCAGTGTTTATTCATTGTTGTCTCCGGTCAGATTCAGGTTGTCGGGCGTTTGTGGCGATTCTCGATCGTTCACACGTGACTTGTTGACGGCTTGGTGGTGAACCGTTGTTGCGGACGCGATGTAAACCATCGCCAGGACTGCGAAGATGTAGGCTTGAATTAACCCGGTTAGCAACCCAAGGACCTGCAGTAGAATCGGTACGAAAAGCGGAACAAAGCCAACCAGGATGGCGGCCACCACGGTGCCGCTCATCATATTTCCGTACAGCCGTACGGCCAGTGCGAGCGTTCGCGACAGTTCGCCGATGACGTTAAATGGCAGCATCAACATCGTCGGTTTGATGTAACAGCGCAAGTAGTCACGGGGTCCTTGCGACGCGATCCCGTAGATCGGAACAGCAATAAAGACGCACATCGCAAGTGCGGCGGTCGTCGACAACGATGCCGTTGGGGGCCGATAACCAGGAATGATGCTTAACAGGTTTGCGAAGCAAATAAACAAAAACAGTGTGCCGATGAACGGCAGGTACCGCAGCGGATCGCGGTTGCTGATTTCGCGAATTTGGTCACGCATTCCGCTGACAAGAACCTCCAAAATCGTTTGCAATCTTGGCAGTGTCACGTCGCTGGACAACCGCCGCGTGACCGCCCAGGAGGCTGCGACCAACAGTGCCATCACGCACCATGTGAACAGAATTGTCGCGTTAAGTTTTACCATTGGGAATGCTTCGGATTGCCAAAGTATCCACTGGTCCGTCGAGATTTGAACGCCGGTCATTTTTGGCCCCCGACTTCAATCGCCGCCCGATCCGCTTCGTTGCCCGCGAACGGTTTGTCAGAAGATGTTTGTTCACCGCATGTGAAATGAACCAACAACATTCGGCCGATCATGAATCCACACAGGCACGACGCGACCGATTGCCAAGGGAATGATGCGATCAGCAACCAAAACGCCAGCAGCGTGACTGACAGTCGGGCGACCAGACTGGTGAAGTACATCGCCAAGGGATGACGTGTCTTCGGCAAGTACCGAATCGTCCACCACAGACCGACAAAATAGAGAATCGCCAAAATGCCGCCGACGGCGGCGGCCAGAGTTAAGTCTGCTACGCTCATTCTTGTTTCGATTCCTCGCCGCCGGGTGCTTCATGACCCTCGCGGCAAACCCAACGCCACGCATTGAGACATCCCAATGCGACTCCCAATACCAACAACATCAACGTCCATGAAAACCGGCTCGGAAAACGCGAGTCGATCCAAATCCCGATCGCGATCCCCAGCAGCGTGGGAACGGTGACGGACCAACCGACCAGGCCGAACGTTCCCAGGCCAAACCAAATCGTTTGGTGTTCCAATTTGCGTGCTTCGATCTTGCGTTTTTCAATCCGAGAAATCTTCTCTTCGAGGTTGCTTCGGTCGGCGTGATCGTTTTTAGGGACAGTCATATCGATTCCCCGACCAGTTCAACGTACCCTCGCAAAAAGCTGGCTTCCAGTTTCGCGACTGCCGCGTGAGTCGCCTTTTCTCGATCGTCGATGATTGCCAATTGTTCTCGAACGCTACGGCGAAGTTCGCCGAGATCGCCACCGCGTATTGCATGACGCACAGAAACCAACACGGTGTCGTCTCGTTTGACCAACAGACCTTCGCCGACGGCTACGAAATGCTCCTTGGCGTGTTGGTCTTCGAAGATGATCAATCCGGGCACAAGTGCGGCCAGGAAGTCGACATGTCTTGGCAATAGACAGAAACATCCATTTTCCGCTTCGGCGATGACCTTTGTCACAACCTCTCGGGTGATGATTTCGCTGGGCGTTTGGATTTTTAGAATCATGGTCGATCAGTTTTTCCCGACCTGAGAAATGTCTCCGATCATGTAGAGGGCACGTTCCGGAACGTCGTGGAACCGGTCATCCAGGATCTGCTGGCAACCTGCCAACGTTTCACCGATCGGCACGGTTTTTCCTTTCACGCCGGTGAATTGCTCCGTCGTGATAAAGGGCTGCGTCAAAAAACGTTCGATTCGGCGTGCACGGTTGACGGTCCGCCGGTCGGTTCTGGAAAGTTCTTCCATGCCGAGCATCGCGATGATGTCTTTTAATTCTTCGTAGTTGGCCAATGTCCGTCGAACGTCGCTTGCGATTTTGTAGTGATGTTCGCCGACAACTTGCGGCAACAACATTTCCGAAGTCGATTGCAGCGGATCGATCGCGGGATAAAGTCCTTCGGAAGCGCGTTTTCGACTCAGTACGACCGAAGCCGACAGGTGGGAAAAAGCGTGTACCGCCGAGGGATCGGTAAAGTCATCGGCCGGAACATAAACCGCTTGGACGGAGGTGATTGCTCCCGAGGCGGTGGAGCAGATTCGTTCTTCGAGTTCGGCAAGGTCGTTAGCCAGAGACGGTTGATATCCGACGCGTGAAGGCAACTGTCCCATCAATCCCGAGACTTCCATTCCGGCTTGAACGAAGCGAAAAATATTGTCGATCAACAACAGGACATCTTGCCGAGCATCGTCCCGAAAGTACTCCGCGAGCGTCAGCGCGGCATGCCCGACACGAAATCTCGCGCCGGGCGGCTCATTCATTTGCCCGAACATCATCACCGTATTGTCGCGAACGCCCGCTTCACCCATTTCGCGATACAGTTCCTCGGCTTCGCGACAACGTTCACCAATTCCGCAGAACAAGCTGACGCCCGCATGCTTGGAAACGACGTTGTTGATCAGTTCGGTGATCAAAACGGTTTTCCCTACCCCGGCGCCGCCAAACAGGCCCGCTTTGCCGCCGCGTTCCAAGGGTGACAGTAGATCAATCGCTTTGATCCCCGTCTCAAACACCTCGGACTTCGTTGTCCGGCGCGAGATCACGGGCGGAGACTGGTGGATGCTGCGTCGGTCAAGATCCGCCAAGTGTTCACCATCGTCGATCGGCTGTCCAAAAACGTTTAAGGCTCGGCCGAGTAATTGTTTTCCGATCGGAACCCTTAACGGACGCCCCATGTCGTGCACTACTTCACCACGCGCGAGCCCTCGCGTCGAATTGAGTGCTATTCCGCGAACCGTTCGGGTGTCCAATTGGGCGGCTACCTCGATCACGACCTCGCCGTTTTTACCCGTGCGAAGTTCGTTGTTGATTGTCGGCAGCGTCCCATCAAAGTGTGCGTCTATGACACTGCTGCGCACAGAAACAACCCGGCCGCGGTTAACTGGCACACTGGAATCCCGGCGGGTTAGATCGAAAGCTGACATGGGATGGCGGGTAGTGTTTTGTCCACACTTGATCCTAGTGCTTCGTCCAAATTTAATTTTGGGGAAACGGAAAATCGTCAAGAGTTTCGTACGGAACCAGGCGTCGTCGAAAGTCTTGA
>JAGQPO010000867.1 GCA_020426665.1 Planctomycetales bacterium | reverse complement strand
CAGCAACTCGATCGCCGTGTCTGGATCGTCTCGCCGCAGGGCGATTTCGGCAAGAGCGAACTGGCCTGCCAAAAACGACGGTGTTGCCGATTCGTCATCATTGGCCTCGTCGATCGCAATGCCTAGGTACTTCGCCGCCGAACTGACGATGGCTTCCAATTGACTTTTAATTCCGTCCCGCTCTCGAATCATCGCTTCCGACCAAAACGATCGGCCCGCCGCCAATTGGGCCTTCGCAAACAAAGGAGATGATTTCGCGATCTGGGTAAAAATTTGCGCCGCTTTGACGTGCATCCCCGCTTGATCAAATCGCTGTGCCGTCGCAAACCTCATCGCATCGAGTTGTGGGTGCTTTAAACCACGACTTGAAACTAAATCACACAACCGTTCCATCTGGCGAAGTTCGCCCGGAAGCGATGGGGCGCCGTAATGGGCAAGGTGTGCTTCCTGCAACGCGGCGAACGCAAGTGTGACGGCGGAGTTGGCAATCGGTTGTGTCGAGTCCGCACTACGGGCGACCGCCATTGCATACACAGCGGATTCGTACAAATGTCCGGCGTCAAAATACAACTTGGCCAGTGTGTAAGCAATTTGCTGATGTTGCTCATCGGTGAACTCGTTCGCCGGCCGATCCAGACATTGTTCGAACAGACCGATGCACTTTACTAATTCGGATTCAATCTCTTCAGAATCGGAATCGGCCGATTTGATTGCCAAGTAGTTTTGGTGTGCTTCGAAGGCAATCGGATAAATCCGATCGAACGAGATGAACGCTCGGGTGCGCGGCAGCAACTCCAATTGTTTTCTAAGCGGTTGTTCCGCCTCGCAAGCGATGACGGGTCGCGCAAGTGGCTGGATGCTTTTTGGATCGGGCGCCCGAGCATAGACGCGTGGCTTTTTCTTGGGACCTGGATTCGCCGTCGATTCGGTGGAAGAATTCAGCTCCGAGTCGGAAGGAGGTTTGGCATCGGCGGGAGAGTTCGCAATGTTCATCTCGATACCGTTCTCACCGGAGTTTTCCAGTGCAAACGAACCATCGCCGGCATCGTCTAAAACTCGATCAGCGATCTGGACCGCCCGTTGCCGATTTCCCGAGTCCGGCATCGATCGGTCTTTGGCAGACGCGGCCGTAGGGTCGCGTTTCGATTGGCCGGATGGTTCGGCCGGCCTTTGCCTGTCTGGCGGCATGTTCACCGCGTCATCGACTTTCGTGGTCGGTGCGAGGCCGGTTGGGCGCTGGTACCACATGACCATTGCGGCGATCAAAAGTCCAGCCACCGCGACCAAGCCGGACCATTCCACCCAAGAAAACCGCTTTTGTCGGCGCAGGCCTGCTTCGCCACTCTCCTCCATTGCGGCTTCGAATGCGGTTAGCGCATCCAGAGCCTGCCACTGGTCGGGTGCAGGTTGTTCGGGTTCAGGATCCGTCGGTACTGGCTGAGAGGTTTCCTCGGCTTGACTCGGTGAAACTGACTTGCGCTCATCAGGATCGCGCTCATCAGGATCGCGATCGTCCGCCGATTTTCGCGAGAGGACCTTTGCGCGTCTTCGCCATGATTCAGCCTCTGGTTCAGTCATTCGATCATCGTACTCGCGCTGCTAATTCTATTTCTCTTTGGACGGCAACTTCAAACCCCAGTACCCGTTGCGTGTATTGTTCCGCTGTCGTGGGAGTTTCTGGGCCAACAAAGCTGCCTGAGGATGAACGCCGACATCTTGGTAAGTACCCTGATGCGCGACAGCGAGTTGCTTGAAGGATTGAGCGTTCTTTGCATCGACCTCCATCCCGAGGGTGTGCACAACAACATTCTTCACCGGGTTCGAACTGAAATACTTGGATGCCCCGTCGGTGAAAGCACCATCACCCAAGACAAACATAACATCGGGCTTCAAATCAAAACCAAGTTGCAGCGCTTCTTTGCCGTTTGTTTTCAGACACAGAGGAACCGTTTGTAGCCATTGCACCAGCAACTGCTTATTTTGAGGCGTTGCCGGAACCAGTGTTTTTGGGGAATAAGGATGAAACAACGGATACGCAGTATCGCTGTAGAAAATCACGTAAAACTTTTGACGCTTGTTCAGCTTGCTGACCGCTTTGACCAACTCATTGAGTGCCGTCTCGAACCGTCCCTTGGTCATACTGTTTGAATTGTCGATGACGAAGACAAAGTCGATCGCTTCGGTTTTTGATCCAAAGAATTGAACCTTTGCTTTGGTCGGCGTTTCCATCGAATCACCGTCGCCATCGGACGCAGCCGGAGGCGACAACATGCTTCCGTCCATCGAATCGCTGACGTCGATCGAGACAAATTGTTCCGTCACCTCGGCCAGAACCTCCATCGACTCGCTGACTTCTTCGATCACTTCGTCGACGGGCTCCGTGACCTCGATTTCGACCTGTTCGATCACGACTTCTTCGATCGAATCTTCGATGGAGGTAGACACCGTGATGATATCGGGCTTTGCGAATTGTTTGTCGGCCAAGAAGATCGTCGACAACAACAGCAACAGGGCAACATGCAACGCGATGCTCAGCCCGCTCGTTCGTGCCTGGCGGACAACGGCTTCACGCTGCTCGAACCAAACCAGCCTCGCCATCGCGGGCAACCTTCCCAACAGAGAACTGTCCCGGACGTTCTGTTCCAATTGTTCGTGAAGGGCCTCTCGCTCTAATTCGGCTTTTCGGTAATCCGTGATGCCTTGCTGCTGTGCAGCATCCGGAGGCTTGCTTCTAGACTTTACCGACGGGTTTTCGCGTGCAAGGACATCGCGAAACCCGTCTGCCTGGGCGGCGTCTAGATCCCTAACCGATATCTCCAGGATCTGCCTGCCGTCCGAGATGATCGTCAAACCCTTTTCGGCGGGTCGGTAGAATCCCTCGGCCCGCGCCTTGGCGAGCTGGCCGGCCGGAACCCGGAAGAATTGGCTGCCGTTGGAGACGGTGACAAGATCAGACACGTGATACCCTGACGGCTGGTCATTGCGGAAAAGGAAGAGATCGACAATCTATTCAAACACGGCGCAACTCGCCAAGTGTTTTTAGGAATGTCGCGTAAACCGTCTGCAGTTTAACCGATCGTCAGGCCGACCGTCGCGATCTTACCCACGAGGTCGCGGTCCAACGCCCGAGCCGCTGTGGATCACTGCCAACGGTCGACCCTGCCTTCAAAACGCAGGATTTTGCGGTCCGAACCCAAAAATTGACCGGCGCAGGTACAGATGGCGATGCCGAAATCAAAGCGTCGCTAGAATCCGTTTCCGGGGGAGTCGTGCTGGATACGATGTTTGACCAACGTGACCTCGTTGCCGGTTTCATTAAATGTAACCTCATCCAAGAAGGTGCGCATCAGCATGATGCCGCGGCCGCTGGCTTTGAGAAGGTTCTCGGGATCGGTCGGGTCTGGCAATGATGTCGGGTCAAATCCCGGTCCCTGATCTCGGATGACAAAGGTTGCCGCCGATTGCGTTAGCGTCTCGGTGATTTCCACGCGTCGATCACAATACGGTTTCTCACGTGATCGCTGATCGCCGAGTTGCCGATAAGAGCTATCGTCTTCTTCTCGCAATTCCGAATCGAGTTCGAGGTTCCCATGATCGATTGCATTGGTAATTGACTCGCTAAGTGCCGTAGTCAATTGCACCAATGTCGATTCGTCGAAGTAGTTCAACAGGCTCAATCGCTCATGAATGTAGCTGATCAGGGCTTGCAAGCCGCCGGGTTCATAGCCCAGCACGAACCGCGTTTGGCTTTCGCCTAAGAACTCCAGCACTTTATCTCGCTGGCGTGTCGCCTGGACAGCCGACATCACGGCGCGAAGTGCTTCGTTTAATCCTTTGCTCAGGTTTTCCTTGGGAACGTAGCTGGATGCACCGGCACGCAGGGCTCGCGCGGCAACCTCCTCGCTGCCGAATCCGGTCATCAAGATGACGGGCATCTGCGGAAATTCCTCGCGAAGTCGTTCGACCAATTCCAGCCCGTCCATGTTGGGCATCTGAACATCGGTCAATACGATATCCGGCTTTTCCTGGTAGACCGATTCCAACGCGGCACACCCGTCGGCCGCATACCGGACCTCACACCCGCTCGCTTGAACACACGCCCCGGCGGCCCGCTGACACACGACGGAATCGTCTACGATCAGAACTGTTGTCATGTTCGGCAACCTTGATGAGAATGACGCGATCGCGGCGGTATCGGTATGTGCGGGTCGGCAGGTGTTTCGGGACCTGCGAGATACCGAGCGGGACGGCCATTGCAGGTCGATTAGTGAAAAGGTCTAACCATTGTAACGATCATCTGCCCCGGCGCGCGACTGCACTTTGCCCCGACGTGCGGCCTTGATTTTGGAATCAACGCCCTTTGCGTCCCGGTGGTATCGTCAACAATACCGGTTCGTCGGTAACTTCGGGCAAAGGATCGCTTAACTTTGCCTTGCCGATTTTTTTGTCCCAGTCGTTGGCCATCAACAAATCAAAACCGGGGTTCTGATCTTTGACCTGGCAAGAACAGGGGCCGATAATAAAACGCGACGCCAACCCGATCGTCAACTCCGAAATGCCTTTTCCGACCAAGGCGTACAGAACACGTCCACGCCCGAGTACCGGAAACGCCATCGGCTGGCTCAGTTCTTCCAAATCCGGTTCGCTCGCCAGCAGCATTTGCAGCAAAAACTGCTCTTTCGGATCCTGGCGGTCCAGCGTCACGATCGAAAAGTCCAAACGAAGATCGATGTTGACCTGCTCCAGTAACTCTTTTTCGTCTTCAACGTCTTCCTGTTCCGGCAATTCCAGAGTCTTTTCGTTCTCGTCGACCACCCGAGTCAGCGTCTCCAGCGCAACCTTGTCTTGCTTCGGGTCTCCGCACGGCACAAAGATCCAAACGGCGGATTCTCCGGCAACCAAGCGGCGTGCAATTTCTGCTCGAATCGGCGAATCAACGATTACATCGACCGACACGGAATCCAGCGGCTGCGACTTGATCAAACGATCGGGGACCTCTTGCGCCGTTGGTGGATAGAGTGAAACGATAACTGGGGCACCGGCTTTGCCATGCCGGTCCCACGCGGATTTCAAAAGTTCGTCTTTGATATTATCCTTAGACATCACTTTGACGCTGTAATTAGCGGCAGCGGGTGACTGGTGATCGGCGTCACGCAAGCGATCGACTGTTTTTGCGTCGGCCTCGCTGATCGGTCCGTCATGCAGAACGACCAATTCATACCGGTCGGCCGGCCAACGTTCCAACGCATAGCGAAACACGGGAACCTGGCACGCGTAGGCGATGGACGCAAAAATGATTGAGATAACTGGCAACGAGTGTTTGATTGTCTTCATGATTATTCCTCGCGAATCACTTCGATGCCCGACAAGATAGGCAACCGATTCGGATCTTCGCCCTCCAATTCAACCACCAACTTGTCGCTGACTGTGATGTTGTTTAATTCTATCGTTTGGGTTGCCGCCGCCGTTCCCGGTGTCGCTTTGATCACGACCCCCGACTTTACCGTTTGCGATTGAAGCTTGATCGTAAACGGACCGGTGTCTTCATCGTCCAGATTCGCAAATAACAATTTAACGCCATAAGATGCTTTCGGATCGTCTTTGCCAAGCAACGGGATTTCGAATCGCTTTAATCCCCTCGCGCCCGATGCAAACACCCAAGGTTTGTCGGTTTCGCGAAGGCTGACGGATTCCACGTTGCGGCTATACCATCCGGCTTTCGACGTCTGGCCACGCTGTAGATTCTGGCCGGCCCCGGAGCTGAGAACAGGTTTCAGGTCGAATACAAACTCCAACCGCTCACGGCTGCTGGGTCTGGGGTAGCCGAACCATTCCTGGCCGCCGATGTCTTTGCGATCGCCGGGTGCACCAAAGTTGATGCCGATTCGCTTGACGGGTGTTGTCGGGCCTACGGCACTGAAGATGCCCCACGACTTGTTTTCGGATTTCGGCTCCATCACAACAGTCGATGCGATCGAAAACTGGCACACGCATCCCGCGCTTGCTTCGGGAATCATCACCAACCCATTTCCGGGGATCGCGTTGACCCAACACCCCAGTCGTTGGCCGGCGAAGTGACGGGTGCCACTGTCTTTGTACAAATCGTAGTACCCGATGAATCCCGATCGAAAGAACATCATGTTCGGGGTCGCGGTGATCACGCCACAGTGGTGTCCGGGGCGGCTAAAACGCCACTGGCTGTCTTCCCCCGTCAAGGGATGAGGCCGGGTTTTCGCCTCGCCGGAATGCAAATTGAAGGCCCAGGGTTCGGCGTAGATCACATCGCCAACCACCGCCGGGCGGTTCATGTAGTTTGCATTCTCGGACCACAGTTCGGTGCCGTCACTTGCATCAAGCACCAACAATTTCCGTCGATCAAACTCGCCCGCCAAAAACTGTTTCCAGTAGTGTCCGTTTGCGTTCGCGCCGCACAGCACCACGTGTCCGTCGGCGTACATCAATGTCAGGCTGCCCCCACCGGCACTAACGTCGGTGGTGTCGGTCACGTTGACGGCCTTCTCCCAAATCTTTTCTCCCGTGCGTCGATCAATCGCAACCGCCAACCGCACATCGTATTGTTTCATTTCCGCTTCGGCTTGCTGTGCCGCTTCGCCCGTCAGTTTTTTTAGATCTCCTTTGTCCTTCAAATACAATTGTTGTCGTTCTTCCGGGGTGATCGAACTGTCAATGAAATAAACGCGTTCCGGTCCGATCGCAATCGTGGTGTGCAAGATGTTGCTGCCACGGTAGGTCCACATGCGCTCGCCGGATTTGGTGTCGACGGCAAAGACCGCATCGGTTTGGCTTTTGACGGTCAAGCCGCGGCGGCGCAAACGTTGCTCCAATTCCTCTCGAATGGTACTGGTTCCAAACAGCTGGCCGTCGTCGTACGCCAAATACGCCCAAGCTCGCGAGACACCGTCACTTGACTCAGGCGTCTTGTAGGTCGCCAACACGTCGCCACTGGCGGCATCAAGGGCAATGCATTGATCATTGACTGCGACATACAGCGCGTCGTCGCTGGCCGCCAAGTTGTGCGTCTCGCGGTTGTTGAATACACCGGTTCGAATCGCGCCCGGGTTTTCATAGTCCCACAAAAAGGTTCCGTTGTATGCATCGTATGCCATCACACTGTCGGTTCCCTGGATGAACATCCGCCCGTTTGTCGACAGCGGCGCGCCGGCGGCTTCGTGGCGGTTGATCATCGAACTGGGTCCCGGGTCGCCGTACCACAACACACCCAATCCGTCACGAATGCGATGATCATCGGAGTACGAAGTGTTGGCAACGTTGCCGTACTGATGGGACCAATTTCCCGCACCGGCCAGTTTGCCGCGGCGCAACATGGACCACGGTGATCCCGCAATCACCTCGCCCTCTTCCTGTTGAAAGAACTGCGTCAACCAGGCGACCGTTTCGTCGGTCGATGCGGCTCCACTCGCCGCCGGCGATCCGTCGGGGCGTCCCAGAATGACCACTCCGCCACACGGTTTCAGGTGCCGCGAAACCTTATCCGAATCACCGGGCAATCGGCCATCGATCAACATCGAATCACTGACGATCAGGTTCGCAAAGTAATTCGAAAAAGGCATCTCATTGATCGGGGCGTTGACCACCGTGATTCTGGTGGCATGGATCCCGGCACGATCCAGCGCGCGACGCGACGCCGCCGCCTTCTCCGCGTCAGGTTCGACGGCATAGATCACCAATTCACTTTGCTGTGCCAACTCGTACGCCAGACGACCATGCCCGCTGCCCAGGACCAAACAATAACCGCTGCGTTGTTCGCTGTTTTGCAGAATCTCTTTGGCGGCCGACTTGTAAAAACCGGTCAACTCATCGGCGGGAAAGGGAGCCGCGTAGGGGGTCGGCCAATTCGCGACCTCGCCGCCGTCAACCTCGCCGGAAAACGCGTAGATGTTTCCGCTGTCGGTGCTGACGGTCAACACGTTTCGATCCAACGAAAGTCCGCGGACGTTGCCGTCGACTTTTTGTTCCCAAACTTTCTCGCCGGTCGAACGATCCAACGCCACAACTTCATTCATCCCGCCTGCGATCACAAGATTGTCACAGGCGATTAGCACATCATCAAAGTCACTCTCGTACTGCCACAGGATGCCGACCTTCATGTACTCCTGCATCTTCGCAGTAGCCTCGGCGATTTTTTTTGCGTCACCTCGTGCATCGCGTGCCTTCAAGAACCACTTCTGTTTTTCTTGACTGGCCTTGGCGTGCTGGGCACGATTGACCGCAAAGACCTTTTCGCCATCCATCAAGTAAGCGAGCTCGCCGGCCAGAACCATTTGCCGACCGTTGATCCAAGATTCGCCGACGTCTCCTGTTCGTTGGTCCATGGCCAAAAAGTGATGTGGCCCGCCGGCATAGACTTGGCCGTCGCCGAGTAGTGCTTTGGTGCCGCCGACGACGCCGCCGGCATCGGTACGCCAGGAGTGGGTTCGCTGGAAAATGATCTTGCCCGTTTCTTTATCGAACGCCACGGGCAACGACCGGCCCGACGGAACGTAAAGATAGTTTTGGTTGGCCAGTAAATAGCCTTGCGGTGAAAGGTCATTGCGGCCGGCGTCTTGTTCGCTGATCGTGTCGTTACGCCAGACGATTGAGCCGTCCAGGGCGTTGACCGCGCACATGTAAACGGTTTCGTGCGGGAAAACTCCGGCGCCAAAGTAGGCGGTTTCGCCATCGATCAAGACGCCGGTGCGCACGGGCCATCGCGAGATCATTTCGCCCCGAGACAAGAGCCGATCATCCTTGGGTCCCACTCGCATTTTCCAGACCACGCTACCGTCGACGGCGCGAAGGCAATACACCAAGCCGTCATCGGATCCGAAATAAACGTTGCCGTGTGCCAGCGTCGGAGCCAGACGAATCGGTCCGTCGGTATAAAAATCCCAATGCGGCTTCCCTGTCGCCAAATCAACACAGTGAAGACGGTGGTCGACGGTGCTGCCAAAGAACGCGCGCCCGTCCCCCATGACGACTTGTAAAGCATCATCAAAATCAACGCGATGCTTCATCACGTGGCCTTCGATCGGCGTCTCGCGCGGTCCCGACCAGGCCTTAATCGGCTTTTCCGGCGACTGATACGTCCAAGCAAGCCGCAGCGACGGGTTCAGTTTCACATCGCTGAATCCCGCCCGATCGTTTCCGTTTAGATAAGCGGGCCAGTCCGCCAGCACGGCCGTGGCCGGC
>JAGQPO010000866.1 GCA_020426665.1 Planctomycetales bacterium | reverse complement strand
TTCGGTCAAGCAGTCGGTTGCATCGGCCTGCGCGAGTTTGCTCGGATTCTTCGACGCAATAATCGCTGGAATTCGGAGCAAATTGAGGAAAATGTGCATCGAAGCGGACAATCTTTGTTCCTGAATCCGGCTTACTTGCAAAAAAGCGAAATCACTCTTCTCTGACGTGAAACAGCACGTTTGCTTCGACCGCGGCGAGCTCATCGTCGTCTTTGGCCATCAGCAGCTTGAGTGACTGGTTTCCTTCGTCCTCATAGAATTCGACGCGAATCGGATGCAGGCCTTTTTCCAAATCCGCCCAAGCGGTTCGCAGAATCTCCGCGTGGTTCCCATCGTTGTCGATCAGTATCTGGTCGTGAAGATACAACTTTGAACCGTCATCGGAATTCAAACCAAAGCGATACCGGCCTGACGCTTCGATCTTCAATAGTCCCTCGACCCACAGCACATAGTGGTCCTCCAGTTCGAATGTTTCCGGGCGGGCCTCCACTGTGTCCATCACGATCACTTTTCCTTCGGGGCGTTTGACTTGATCCAGCGGGCTGGGAACGCGAGGATCATATGATGTGTACCGGCACGCGAGGCCTGGCTGAACATCTGGCGCAACCACGCTCTTCAACCTTGTCCTCTCGACAAGCTTGATTTTTGCTTCGACCAACTCCTGCCCACGCAGAATCTCGAACAAGAGTGTTTGCTCCGGCTTCCACTCCGCTTGACTGAATGCCCAATCAATCGGGTCTCTCAGAGGCCGTCCGTCGACGGATAGTATTTGATCACCCACCCGAATCCCGGCTTTGGCCGCAGGTGAATCCGAATCGACTTTCGTGATCTTGACCGTTGCCAGTTGCGGATCGATGGCGATCCCACTGCGGTAGCGTCGTTGTAACTCGCTGCAAAGGACCTGGGGAATACAGTGACGAATCGTTTTCGTCGGGATGGCAAAGTGAATGCCTTCTTCGGTATGGATTCCGCTGACCACCATGCCGATCTGCTGCCCAAGTAAATTGATCAACGGGCCGCCCGAATTTCCCGGATTGCTCGCAGCATCGAACTGAATCATCTCGTCAAAAGCGGTCGAAGACTGCAGCGCGATCGAAAGCGGATTGACGCCCGTAAATGCCACCGCTGAGACGATGCCGTGGGAAGCCACGATGCCCCGGCCTCCCGGAGCTCCAATATTAAAAACGGTTTCACCCATCCGAACCTCTTCATCCACTCCCAAAGTGACGAAGTCCGGTTGCAGACCTTCGCGAGGGTATTTGGGGGATCCCGGTCTTGAGAAAGCCGGACGCCCCAGACGCAGGATCGCCACATCAAACTCGGGCATCTTTCCGACGATCGATGCCGTCAGCGGAGGCCGCCCACCAAGCAAAACGATGTGCCGATCCGCCACCACGTGTTTCGCGGTCAATACGTATCCTCGCGGATCGATCACCGAACCGCTGCCTGTACCTAGTCGTCGACCGTCTTTGTCAAAAGCGTAAACGACCGCAACCGCAGGTTGAACCTTCTCTAAAACCGCTACCGAAGCCGTTTGACGAACGTCGTCTTGGCCCCACACGTTTGGGTAATAGAGCGGCAGAGCCAGTAACAAACAAAAACCAAAAGTGGGCTTCATGATCGATCAGGTAGTGGAGTGTTTAGGCGAATTAATACATGACATTCGACCAATCTAGCCATCACCCTTCGTGCCATGTTTGCGAAGGAACTGTGACTAGAAAATATGCTCCGATTTTTCGCTTCCCAACACACGCAAACTTTCAATGCAGGGGTTGGGGAGATCGGTCGAATCAATCAGATCGGACTGATTCGACCGATCTAATTCACGTCAGTTGCATCGACCGAATGGAATTCGGTCGGGGCGAAAAACACTGCGGTGAACACACCGATGCGACTTAGCTGCTGGGTTTCGACCCTCGATCCAGGTGACCGATGCTTCCTGGCCAACAATCGCCGCAAAACGCGGTGGTTTACGCGACTGCACGCCCCTTGGAATGTTTCGCTGGGCCGAAATCAGAGCTCGGGATTTGACCGAAGTAACGACCCGGCCACTGTTTACGGGCGGACCGATGCCCGAGGTGTTTTCTGTACCAGATTCTGTACCGTGATCTGAAGATCTGCGGATCGGCGATGGGATCTGTGACAGGGTCGTGTTTCGCCTGCCAATTTGAGTTGATCGCTCGATGCACGAGGGGCAAAATGATTGTCGGGTCGGAACACGACAAGGAGTCATCAAAGCAAGGAGGGTGAGTCAATGAATGGAGAGTGCCCGGATACTGGCAAAGTTCGGTACACCACAGCAAGAGCCGCCTACGCGGTGATGGGCCAAGTGAGCTGGGGACGGCAGTCTAAGGGCCAGCCGCGGCGTGTTTACTTCTGCAAGCAATGTCAGGGCTACCACCTGTCGAGCAAAGGGGATGTTTGGGGACGACGCGAACGGCTCACCAGCTCGAAGGAAAGGCCTTGGAAAGATACGACCGAATAGTAGCCAAGTCTCGACGTCGCGATATCAGTGGTTCGACTCGAGCATTAGGTACGGCCGCCTTGTCCATCCCCGTGAAGTCTTCCGTCCGGCGATCAAGGATTCATCCAGTGCCATTTTGCTCGTGCACAATCACCCATCAGGAGATCCAACTCCGAGCCGTGAAGACCAAACCGTGACCGAGCACCTGACGAAAGTCGGCACCATGGTCGGGATCACCGTTTTAGATCACATCGTGGTCGCCCGAGAAGGCTGCGTCAGCATCCGCGAGTACGGATAAAGCGTGTGCGAATTCGATGATCCAAACCTGGTCACTAACTTGCTGAGCGGTTACTATCCGCCAGTGTCCAGAACTCGGACGCCCAACGAATTCACTTGCAAATCTCGCTCGACGGCGATACTCATGTGTGGGGTATCGGCAAAAACAACGGGGACAACGAGTGCGCAAATGACAGAAATGGATTCATCGGTAGGCAACAACCCTAACACGGCGATTTTGACCGGCTTCTCCAGCTATTCGATAGTACGCACGTTGAGTTTCAACGGCGCGCGGCTCGTGCCGACAATCAGAACTTGGTTATTCGGAATTGGCAATTCGGCTGGTACATCGTCGAATTCGAACAAAACGGGACGGATCGGGCTACGTACGGCAAGGAGACGCTCGAACGACTGTCATCGGAGCTGAAATTGCGTATCGGGCGTGGATTCTCCGTGGACAACTTGCAGTTAATGAGACGTTTTTACACGGGGTTTTCTGGGGTTTTGGAGATTTCCGAGACACCGTCTCGTAGTTTGCCCGGGATTTACGAGACACTGTCTACCGAATTGGCAATAGAGGGGATAGCAGCGTCAAGTTCGCCGGAAAGGCCACGTTTGACGGCCATGGTCGACGCTTTGGCAGACCGCTTTTCGCTCTCCTGGTCGCATTACGTCACGCTGCTGACGATCGGCTCGGGCGGTGGTCCGATTTCTTTTTTTCTTGGTACGAGGCGGACGATGCCGCAGATTGATACGGCTTGATCCGGGTGGATGAGGCGTACAGCAAGCAAATGGTGCTGCAACGACTTGGAATCTCGTAGAAGTTCTGGTTCAACTGCTCAGGTGGGCTGCCCTACACGAATATCGGTCACTCACCGTGGGTGACGGGGCGTGCCGGAATCGAACACCTCGCGAGCGAACGCAGAGGTGAAACGCGAATGCAACCAACACCAAAATTGAAACCTCGAAGGAGATTGCCATGCCGGGAAGGCCCGAAATTGGCAACATTCAACTCTATCCGGACCGGCCGCTCAACAAGACCGACCGCGGGCGGCTTTGTCACCAAGTTCTATTGCCCAGTCCGTCACGCACGCGTCCGCAAAAACTGCGGCACCCGTGATCGACGCGAAGCACGGCGGATCTTGCGGGAATGCCAACAGCGGTTGCTCGATAGGCAAAATGATGGTCGGGTCGGAACACGACTAGGAATCATCTATGCAGGGAGGGTGAGTCCATGAACGGAGAATGCTCGGAGACTGGCACCCACGAAACTGCGTTCTCCGAGAGCATTGTATCGTCTGACTCTCTCGGGGACGCAACGAACCAGTAGACCTTAAAATGTGTCACGAACTGACTGACGCCACGGTTGCCGGGATGGAAAAAAGAATTGATGAACCTCTTCAAGAAGCTGTTTGGACAAGGAGGTGAA
>JAGQPO010000865.1 GCA_020426665.1 Planctomycetales bacterium | reverse complement strand
CCACTTCGGGCGCAGCCTCCTCAGCCAAAAACATCCACGGTACGAATTGAAGCAGCGGTTGGATCACAATTCGGGCCGAATGGGTTCTAATCTGACGAAGGTTGGATACGCCGCCAAAGCGACATCCAGACGGCGCGATGGGCCGTCATCCGGCAGGGGAGCCGAGAAAAACGAATGCATTTGGAAGGCAAAATGTAAGTGCGGCATGATATGGAAGGCCAAAATTGGTCACAAGCCCAGCCACGGACTAACTTTCCGACCTTTTGCCGACCTCCAGCCATACCCCCACGTTCGAAAATGACAAATCCTACGCCTTTTCCTCGCTGGCCGCCCGATTGGCCGGAAATTGCCCAGTCCATTGCCCGAGCCGTGCAAAAAGGTGACTGGGGCCGTTATCGCGGCGCCGCAATCGAGGAATTGGTCGCCCGAATCACAGATTTACACTCCATCAAGCACTGCCGGCTGGTCTGCAGCGGATCCATCGGAATCCAATGGGCTTTGCAAGCGGTCGGAGTCACTGCGGGGGACCAGGTCGCGCTTTGTGGATACGACTACCCCGGAAACTTTCGGGCAATCGAGGCATTGGGAGCCCGTCCCGTCCTGGTTGATGTCGACCCAACCACCTACTCCATTGACCCCCAGCCGCTACGAACCATTGATCCCGACTCGATTTCCGCAGTTGTCGTTTCACACCTTTACGGTATCGCCGCACAGATCGAATCAATTCGCCGGATCTGTGATGAAAAAGGTTGGAAACTGGTCGAAGACGCCTGCCAGAATCCCGCGATGCCCATCGCGGGACGGCCCGCAGGCACCTGGGGTGACATCGGCGTGGTCAGTTTCGGTGGCAGCAAGCCGCTGACCGCCGGTAACGGAGGGGCCTTGCTGACCAATAACGATGCGATTGCTAGCAAGCTGAATGCCTGGCTTGATCGCCCCAGTGACGCGACGCCATTGAGCGAATTGCAGGCCGCTGCCGTACTGCCGCAGATCGATCGGCTGGACGCATGTAACCAGGTCCGCTGGGAATCGGCCCAGGCAATTCTGTCTGACGTCGGGTGGATGGCCCAAGCGATGGGGGATCGACTGCCCTGTGCCGGAGCGACGTTCTACAAATTCGCTTTCTTGTCACCCCAACGAGAATCGACTTTGGAATGGATGACTCAGGCCGGGTTGCCCGTCGGCAAGGGGTACCGTTCGATGCATCGCAGCAGCGACCGCCGCTGTGGCAAGATTGGGGATCTGCGCGGATGCCGGGATTTAGGAGACCAGCTGTGCCTGCTCGATCATTCGGTGCTGCTATCCGAAGGCAGCCAACGGCAGCGATTGATCGATGCGTTAAACAATCGTCGCTGATCGCTCCCGCGATCACTGCGCAATATTTTAGGGTAGCGGAACTCGTCAAGAGTTTCGGTCAGAACCAGGAATCCTCGAAAGTCCTGACGACTTCCGCTACGTCCAAAATCCTAATTCTTAATTATAACGCACCATTGCGTATTGATCGCGGGAGCGATCAACGACTTTGGATTGATCGCATCTTACGACGCCACAAACTCAAGCACGCGAACAGCGGTCCCATTGCTGTCGTCGTTCTTTGCTGTTGCGACTCGTAATTTGACTTTGTGTTGGGCGTTCTCCAGTCCCGACTTCAAAACAACGGTGCGCGGGTAATGCAGCCCTTTGCTGTGGTGGTGATACAGGTCCGCCTGCTGCCACGGGCCACCGTCGATCGAAAACTCAACGGTCCCTGCGTCCGGTCCGGCCAGGACGAACAGCCCGATGGCCGTCCCCGAAAAAGCGATTTCCAATTCAGACCCTGGACGGTCCGCCACGGTCAGCGGTCGCCCGGCGAACCGACTTCGAAAGGCTCCGGGAATCTGTTTCCAGTCAGGTTCTTCAAACGACCATCCCGGTCCCATCGTGACGGCGGCGCGCGATAGAAAGCGGCCTTGAAAGAAACTCGCGTGATCGATCGGATCTGGCAACTTCTTTAAACCAGCTTCAGAACTGGTGCCCGAGGTGCGACCATCGGATGAAAAACCGGTTTGTTCGAAAACCTGGTCAATCAGATCGGCGGCGATGCGATTGCCGGCCGGCTTGGGGTGAACACCCCCGTAGATTTGCCAAGTCATCTTGCCTGTCGCAATTTGATCGGCCAATTCAACGGCGACGTTACAGGTCGACACTCCGTAATGTTCCGCGACGGTTTCGTGAGCACGAATACTGGTTGGTTTGCCGCCACTTTGGACGGTTTCCAGCATCGAAAGGTTGACGAAATGGGTGACGACCAAGTCCATGTCCGGCAGCGTGGTGCGTGCCGATCGGATCACGCCCTCCATTCCTCGGAGCGCATCTTCGTAGCTGTGGGCGGCGTCTTGGTCGTCGTTAACGGCGAACTCAATGAACAGCAGATCGGGCTTGGCGTTCAACACGTCGTTAACCAGCCGAAACGCGCCGGTGTGTGAACAGGTCGACGAGATTCCGGCGTTGATGAATTCGAATTCGGTTTTCGGAAAACGCTTTTGCAGCGATTCCATGACCATCGGCCGATAACCGTTCATCTCGGTAATCGAGCCGCCGATAAAGGCGACACGTCCCTTTCCGGTCGAAAGAAAAACTTGGCGGCTATGATCCAAATTGCCACGCACATGGACCGACGCCGGGTTGGTCGGATTTGTCGTTGGTTCCGCCGCGCCGAGACGTTGGTGGTGGGTCACGACAACGGCGGCAAAGGTGATCAAGCCGGTTGTGACCGCGCGAACGGCCCGAAAAACCTCCCTACGCCCGATGGGACCTCGAATCGAAAATGGTCGGTGGAGATTCATGATGGCACTCGATAATGGACGAACTGGAAAAGAGAAAGGGTAATCCAAACTTTCGGGTTTGACGCCCCAGCGGCCAATTCAAGGATTGTCCAACGCGAAATTTCTGGGAACATAGAATAGCAAACCAGTGTCTCTGTTTTTCCGCCATTACTCAAACAGTCGACAGGCCTCATGGATTCACCATTAATCCTCGTTGATGACAAACATGTTCCGCTTTACCGCATTCTTTGGGTCGCCGACTTGCCCCACTGGTGCGGAGACGAAGAATGCGAGCGAGAAGGCGAGTACGAAGTTCGCTTGGAAGCCGACGAGTCACTTTGGACGACGATGCAAGGTCGCGATAACGTCATTGCCGCTTTGCGCAAGTGGTGTGGGGACCCGGTCGATGATGACGACCGGGGTTTTTAGGAATCAACCAGCCAACTTCACACGAGTTTGAAAACGTGACCAGTCAAGAAGATCGGATTCTCTTTGAATCACATTCTCACACGCCACTTTGCAAACATGCCGATGGCGATCCGACGGAATATGCCGCGGTCGCCGAATCACGCGGTTTAAAGGGGTTGCACGTCACCTGTCATAACCCATTGCCCGGCGGCTTCTCGGCAGCGGTTCGAATGGCCGAGTCCGAATTTGACACCTACATCGACCTTGTTGCCCAAACCACGGACCAATGGAAAGGCCGGGTGGATGTACGGCTCGGATTGGAAGCGGATTACGTCGAAGGGTTCGAGGCGTACTTGGAAAAGCAACTCGCCAGCGCTGATTTTCACTTTGTGCTCGGGTCGGTCCATCCCCAGATCGGCGAGTTTCGCGATCGATACTGGCAGGACGATTTGGTCGAGGTCCAGCGAATTTATTTCGACTTACTCGCCAAGTCCGCCGAGACCGGATTGTTCGACTCGCTGGCACACCCAGATTTGATCAAGAATTTTACCAGCGAGGCGTGGGATCCGGTTTCGATGTTGGATGTGATTCGGCCGGCACTCGACCGGATTGCCAAAACAGGCGTTGCCATGGAATTGAATACCAGCGGCGTCAACAAGCGGATTTCCGAGATGAACCCGTTTCCCGAGATGTTGCGTGAAATGCACGATCGCAAGATTCCGGTCACCTTGGGTGCGGATGCCCACACGCCGTCGCGTGTCGCCGACGGATACGAAACCGCGATGGAACTATTAAAGACGGTCGGTTACACGGAAGTGAATTTCTTTTTAGGGCGTCAGCGACAAACCGTTGCGATCGACGACGCGTTGGGGTCGCTGGTCTGCGTCGATGATGCACTGTGCAATTGAATTGGCTGTGCAATTGAATTGGCCGTGCAATTAAAATTAAACTTGCCTTGCAATTAATCTGCCAGCGCCCTCTGCAACGGGCAAGAGGCTGAATTGACCTCTTCTCCGGCGCGATAGCTTTGAAGCAATTGGCGAGATTGCTCGGCAAGCATTCTGCGCACTTCGCGCCGCTTGCCCTTGACTCTCGGGATCGAAAGATTGTCGTAAGCGGTTGTCTGGTGGCGCATCCATGCGATCACCGCAGATTCGGCACGCTGTTGGATGGAGATGCGTTGCGTCCGCGCGACGGTACCGCTTCCCACCGGCGTCGCGTGCTCGGTGACAGCTTTGGCAAGCCGCTCGGCGATGTCTTGGTGGGACTGATCAAACCGCAGGAACGACAACACCGACGATTCGAATTGGGCGACATATTCGGCTTGCTGTTTTTCGCGTCTTGCCGAATCACTTTTACGTTTTTTTGCGTACGCATCGGTCGATCGTTCTGCGTCCAATTTTGCTTTTGCCGCAGCGATTTGATTTCCGTCCGCCCAGACTCCCTTTGAAAACACTCGTCTGCCACGACGCTCCTTGACCGTCCATGTCGGACCGCCCGCCTTGACTCGGCGAGTCAATCCGGCGTCTCCGGGAGGTAGCAATTGCCAACCCGCGGGGACTCGTAATTCTGTTCCGTCTTCCGCGATGACTTCATCGGCCCTACGGCCAGGGGCGACAACGCGTGTCTTTTCACGCATATCGAAATAAAATGAAAAAGGATGTTTTGGGGGGCGTCCACAGCGCCACTGAACAACTAGCTGCCAAGCTCAATCACAACCCTAACGCGTCAGCGAGGGACTCCAACTCGTTGCAAGGGAGTGCTTCGCTGACGCATTCGGGCTCTGAAGAACGGGCGGTGATTTCGGGACAGTACCTTAGGCTGGAGTGATGCGACGGGGGGTCGGCCGCACCGCGTTCAAGTCTCCTGATTCGAACGCTGCTTGTCTATACTATGGAAATGAAACCTGAAAACCCGCCGCGACGAATCGGACTCGGAAAGAAAGTCGCTTTTTCGATTGTCATCGCAACCGCGTTGTTGTCTGTCGCCGAACTCTTGGTCGCTTGGTTCTGGACACCTCCGCCGCCGAGTGATCCGTATGTCGGGTTCTCCGGAAGCATTCCGTTGCTGGTCCCGCAAGAGCAGGTCGCCGAAAGTGGTGAAATCAGCGTTGAGCGGTTTGGGATCAATCCGGCCAAGTTGATATGGTTCAACCCGCAGTCGTTTCCTGCTGCTAAATCACCGAACACTTATCGGATCGTTTGTCTGGGCGGGTCCACAACTTTTGGTCGACCATTTGATGATTCGACTTCGTTTTGCGGATGGCTACGAACGTTTTTGCCGATGGTCGATCCGAGTCGCAACTGGGAAGTCATCAACGCTGGAGGAATCAGTTATGCCAGCTATCGTGTCGCGCGGGTGATGGAAGAGTTTTCGGACCACGACGTTGATTTATTCATTTTATACACCGGCCAGAACGAGTTTTTGGAACGCCGCACCTATGGCGATCTGATTGAAACGTCTGACGTGCCGCGCCGGCTTGCCGCACTGGCGTCCAAGACGCATCTCGGCCAAGCGATCGGTGTTTTGGTCGACAAAATGCGAACTGCGGAATCGAATTCGGAAATACAATTGATGTCGGGTGAAGTCGACGAGATCTTAAATCACAGCATCGGTCCGGCCAAATACCATCGCGATCCGGATTGGTATCGTGGAGTCGAAAATCACTTTCGAATCAACCTGCAAAGGATGCTACAAATTTCCGAAGCCTGTGGAGCAAAGTTGGCAATCGTCACGCCGGCATCGAACCTTCGTGATTGCTCTCCATTTAAGAGTGACTATGACGACGGCATTGACGCAGCAACTCGCACCGAATTAGACGCGCTGCTGAATTCGGCCCGACGATCCTTTGCAGAGGGTCTTTTTGATCGAACACGCGAAGACTTGGAAACGATTTTACAGACCGATGACGCGAACGCCGAAGTCCACTTCTTGCTCGGACGTACGCTGTTTGCCGGACAGCAGTTTGACTTGGCGGCCGAGCAGTTCCAGAGGGCAATCGATCTTGACATCTGTCCCTTGCGAGCCACCACACCGATCAAGCAGCGTCTTCGACAGTTCATCGCCGAAAACCCGGTGATCGAGGTCGACTTTGAATCCCATCTATCGGAACTTGCAAAACAGAAGCTCGGAAACGACTGCTTCGGCGCCGAGCTGTTTTTGGATCATGTTCATCCGACCGTTGACGTGCATCGCGAAATTGCCCTCGTGATCTTGAAGTCGCTAGCCGACAACCGGATCGTTGCGGCCGAGCCGACGACGAACCAGATCCAGGAAGCAACGGTGGCGGTTGAAAAAAAGATCGACTATCGAGCCCAGGCGGTCGCGTTTCGAAACCTGGCCAAGGTCACGCACTGGGCCGGAAAATTTGAAGAAGCAAAACGGAATGCCGAATTCGCATTACAGTTACTGCCCGAGGATCTGGAGAGTCGCTTTATCCTGGCCGATTGTTTGGACAAAGAAGGTCGGCGCGATGAAGCAATCGGCCAATACAACAAGCTGTTTCAATACGGAGACTTTGCTCGAGCCTGCCAACCGTTCGGCGAGTTACTGGCTGCCGAGGGGCACTACGATGCCGCCAAGGCCTATTTGATGCAAGCCATTTTTGTCAGTCAGGGTTGGCGGCAAGTATCGGCCTACGAATCACTCGGTAGGCTGCACGAATTTTTAGGCGAGCAAGATTTGGCCGACGAGTGTTTTGAGAATGCCGAGAGAATTCGCGGGGCGGATGAAAGTGCCCCATAGGGCCTGAAGTCGATGGGCCGGTTGATGCTGAGAATCGACACTCTGGCCGCCGGCTCCGTGGGACTGTCTCATTGGTGCGGGAAACCCTGCAAAATCCAGTGTTTTTCCCATTCGTTTTCTGCCGCCCATTGTCTAGGGGTTGCCACCACGTCACACTTAGTTGGCCGGGACGACTGCAATGCGCAAACGGTTCGATCGCCAAAGCCAAATACTGGTTCGCGATTTTGATCAACGTTCTCCCGCCAGCTAGGAAAGGCTCGCCTGCGGTAGCCGCCTCTCTATGCTTAACTGTTTAATCACCGTAGAAGTTCCGAGACAACCTGGTGGGTTGCCCCCGGAACTCATTCCAATCGTTTCGTCGAAACATCCCCCCCCGCGTCGTCGTTGACAGATCACGACCCTGGAACATCGTCAAAGTACCATACGATAACTCCTATTATAAGATTCCCGCTCACATGACCAAGGCATCCATTACCGCAACCCCGTTACCAGACATTCAATCGACCGGTGACGGCCGACGCGTTGCGATCAATAAAGTGGGTGTAACCAACGTGCGATACCCGATCTCGTTAAGAACTCCCGGCAAAGGAAATGGCAACGAGTTCATCCACACGGTTGCGACGATCAACATGTTTGTCTCGCTGCCACACGACGTGAAAGGGACTCACATGTCGCGATTCTTGGAGGTGCTGAACGAGTATCACGAAGAAATCAGCAGCGATGCACTGCCACAGATCGCCAATCGCATGAAGGAGAAACTTGATTCGAAGGACGCTTATCTTGAACTTTCGTTTCCCTATTTCATTGACAAAAAAGCGCCTGTGACCGGTCGGTCCGGGAAACTCGATTTCGACGTTGCTTTTGAAATGGCCAGCAACGGGACCGACGACTTTGTCATGACTCTGAAGATTCCCGCCACCAGCTTATGCCCATGCTCCAAAGAGATCTCCGAATACGGAGCCCACAATCAGCGGTGTGACATGACGGTCAAAGTTCGAATGGCCGAAGGCGTTCATTTGTGGATCGAAGAATTGTTCGGGATCGTCGAGCAATGCGCATCCACGCAAGTGTTCAGCGTTTTGAAAC
>JAGQPO010000864.1 GCA_020426665.1 Planctomycetales bacterium | reverse complement strand
CCATCGCCTGCTCCGGCGCCATGTATCCGAGAGTGCCGGATGCGGATGCCTGGAACGCGCCGGTTTGGATTCGGGCCAATCCGAAATCGGTCAATCGAATCACGCGATCGGGGAACAGAATGAAGTTTTCCGGTTTGATGTCGCGGTGCAAGATCCTCCGCTGGTGCGCGTACGCTACCGCGTCGACCATCTGAACCATGTAGTCGGCGACCAGGACACGTGACATGCGTCGGCACACCCGATCGGCCAGCGATTCCTCACCCAGAGGAAAAACGATCAGAAATCGCCCATCAATGAACTGGGCATCTTTCAATTGCAGGATGCCGGGGTGGGTCAATCGCGCCATGATTCGCACTTCACGTTGCAAATCGTCCAACGATTGAGAGTTGGTGATGTATCGCTCGTCGGGAATCTTGATCGCAACCTGCCGGCCTTCGATCGTGTCCATCGCGGCATAGACCGTTGCGAAGCCCCCTTCCCCCAATCGTTTTTGAAGGCGGTACTTCCCCAGCCGAGAACCGATTCGAACTGTTTTCGAAGAATCGGGCTGATTCGCAAAAAGTTTGATTGTCACGGTCACTCACGGTCGTTGCGGACGATCCGTCGGTTCCCGTTTCTTCGCGAAATCGTTCGCCGACAACGAGCAAACCGCCTGCTTGCCAATAAGCCGACTGCTCGCATCGTGCACCATCGTCATCTTGAGGGCATTTTGGACAGTTTTTCTGATGTAGCTGACGAAACTGGTTGAATTCAAGCCGAATCGGAGATCCACACCTGGTCGTAAATGGTCACGGCGAGATCTTCAAAGTAAAAGCGCATCGTGCGGCGGGCTGTTACTTCGGTAACGTGCCCGACACGTTCATCCATCGCCTCAGCAAGGTCCTGGACACCACATCGACGAGCCCGAACAGAATCAATCCGAGCAGTGTTGACGTAAACACCGCGGCGATCAGCGCCGCCGTTTTCAGAAAGGCTTGCCAGCTTGCCATCAGCGACCCAAGGCCTTCATAGGCGGTTCCGTTGCCGACAAAAAACTCGGCAACAATCGCACCGATCACGGCCAGTCCGCTGCTGGTTTTGGCACCCAAAACCAAGTTGGGGATCGCAGCGGGGATCCGTAATCGCAGCAATGTCTTGACCCGACCGGTTCCATAAAGTGAAAACAGATCGGCCCATTGACGATCAATCGTAATCAATCCTGCTGTCACGCTGTTGACGATTGGGAACAGACAAATGATGACCGTCACGATGACGACGGTTCGAAACTGGTAACCACTCCAGATAATCAGCAGCGGCGTGATCGCGACGATCGGTACCGTTTGCAGGAAAATCACGTAGGGGAAAAAAGCAACCCGGATCGCGCGTGACTGTGAAAACGCAACACTGATCAGTGACCCGATGCAAATCGCGGTCAGCAATCCGCTGGTCGCGGCGATCCCGGTTGATGCGAACGCCTTCAACAACACGATCCGGTTCTCGAGCGCCGCTTGCCAGACTTCGGCCGGACGCGGCAACAACGCTCGCGGCAACTCGAATGCCACCGCCACGAACTGCCACACCAGCAACGCGATGCCGGCGACAATGACGGCAGGCGCCCACCCGACCGCAGTGGCAACCGTTGCCCCAAGTCGATCCTTCAACCCGCTCGCCGCGTCATCGCGATTCGGCTCGGGTCCGTCGGAAACGGATTTTTCGATGTCGTAGGGATTCAATCGGCACCCCCGTCTGACAGAATCGATGATTCATTTTCGCGCCCACGAAGTGCATCGGCCATTTCACCATAGAAGGCGGCAAACTCAGGCGTCCTCATTTGGGACGGGCTTCGCGGCCACGCCAACGGGTTTTCGACCACGGTTTCGATCACACCGCGGCGCATGACCGCGATTCGATGTGACAGCAGAATCGATTCACCGATATTGTGAGTGACCATGACGGCGGTGAATCGACGTCGTTCCCAAAGGTCCAATAGCAAACGCCCCAGATCGCTGCGAAGCATATCGTCCAGTGCCGCAAACGGTTCGTCCAGCAACAGGATGCTGGGGTTGGTCACCAACGCGCGCGCGATCGACGCCCGCATCTGCATCCCGCCGGACAATTCATGCGGTCGTTTTTCATGTGCATCGGCCAGTTTCACGGCGTGCAACGATTCGATTGCCGCAAGCCTACGATCATCCCGGTTGGTATGTCCGATCAATTCCAAAGGCAACATCACGTTCTGCAGCGTCGTCGCCCACGGCAGAAGTGCAGGTTGTTGAAAAACAAATCCGATTTGTCCTTCCGATGTGATCGCAGGCGGTGACAGTCGAACCTCTCCCGACGCCAGCGACTGCAAACCCGCCAGGGCGCGCAGCAAAGTCGTTTTTCCACAGCCGCTTGGGCCGATCAGAGAAACGATTTCTCCCCGCCGGACATCCAAGTTGACCCGATCGACGGCGATGCTCTGGTGGTCGAACGCGACGGTCACATCACGACAGCGAATCGAGGTCGCGTCAAATTCATCTTGGCTGACTTGACTCACAATCTATTGCTCGACCTGGTCAACGATGATTTGGGCGATCGCCAATGACGCAGTGGCGGCCGGTGACGGCGCGTTTAGCACATGAATCGCCGAATCACTTTGCCGCACAAGAAAGTCGTCAACCAATTCGCCGTCCTTGGAGACCGCTTGGGCACGGACCCCGGACCGCCCAGGCACAAGATCGGATGCGGTCAGACACGGCATCAGTTTTTGCAACGCTTTGACGAACGCGGCTTTGCTAAGCGAACGATGCATTTCGCCGATTCCGGTTTTCCAATGTTTGGACGCCAGCTTTCGAAAACCCCGGAAACTCAAAGTATCGACCAAGTCATGCGCGCCTACCTTGGCCCAATTGTATCCCTCGCGAGAAAACGCCAGCACGGCATTCGGTCCACACTCGACGCCGCCGTCAATCATCCGAGTGAAATGGACACCCAAAAAAGGAAAGGACGGATTCGGGACAGGATAGATCAAGTTGTTGACCAACGATTCACGGCCCGGGGCAAGTTCGTAGTATTCACCGCGAAACGGAACGATCCGGATTTCGGGGTCGACGCCGGCCAGACGCGCGATGCGGTCACATTGCAATCCGCCGCAGTTGATCAATTTGGATCCTCGAAAAACTTGGCGGTGTTTGGTGGTCACTTCAATCGACGTATGCGATGCCTTGATCGCGACGACCTTTGATTCAAAATGGATTTGACCGCCTTGATTACGAATGCACTCGGCCAGCCGACGGCAGACGTTTCGATAGTTCACGATACCTGTTTCGGGAACAAACAATCCGGCAACTCCCGCGGCGTTTGGTTCGTGTTCTCGCAACTGGTCACTATTGAGTCGCTCGAAAGTAACTCCGTTTTGTCTGGCACGATCGGCGATTCGATCCAGCGATTCCAGTTCCGACGGGCTGGTTGCAACGATGACTTTGCCGCATCGATCCCAGGCGATCCGGTGCTCCTCACAAAACGCCTCCATGGCCGCTTTTCCCGTCCGGCAAGTGACGGCCCGTTTGGAGCCCGGTGTGTAATAGATTCCGCTGTGCAAAACGCCGGAATTGTGTCCACTTTGGTGGCCGGCAACGTCCGATTCTGCCTCCAGCACCGTGACCTTGCAATCGGAATATCGTTGCTGCAATCGCCAAGCCGTCGCGAGCCCGACGATACCCGCTCCGATCACAATAAATTCGGATTCATCACAGATTGGTGTCATTCGTATCCGTCGACGCCGGAGCCATTAACGCGTTGGTTTCTTTCGTGATACTATAGTTCCAGTCCTACCCCCACACCAACGGCACCGATGGCGACACTTCGCACCAAACCGCTGTATCGTTACCGATTGACGCGACTCGGGTTCCATTTTCTGTTTATTGCGTTATTCGCCATCATTGGCGGGTCATTTCGCGGTTTCAATTTGCTGTTGTTACTGGCGGGGCTGTTAATCGCCGTTGTCATCGTCCAATGGCGTCAAGGCAGGGGAGCGATTCGACAGATCCATCTTCATCGTCACGACGTGACGGGAACCTTTGCCGGAATACCGTTCACCATTCGATACGAGATTCGCAATGTTGGCCGATGGATTCCGCTGTGGTCGATCCGGGTCGAAGACCATGTCGCAACCGAAAAATCGCAACAATCAACGGGTCGGTCCGGTCGGGACTCCACTGCGGCACGCACGCGTGTGGGTGATCGGCTGGACGCTGAGGAACTTTCGGGAAACGGTGAGTCTCTGGGAAAGGGCGGGCTAAGCGTTGGAAACGATTTTGGAAATCGCCAAATTCCCCTCGTTGCAAGCGTCGGCAATTTGCCCGCCGGCCAAACTCGCACCACATCCATCATCTGTCGTTTCAACCATCGCGGCCGATATCGACTTGGCCCCGTTGTTGCATCCACGACGTTCCCGTTTTGTCTGATGAGCTGCGAACACCTGACGTCCAAGTCAACTTGCGATCTGTATGTCTACCCACGGTTGATCGAACTCCGCCGAGGGTGGGATGCGCTGTTGCCGCCACGCCGTGGGGGTGACGGCAATCGATCGACCGGGGGCACCAATCATGACGGAGAGTTTTTTGGTTTACGCCCCTGGCAGTCTGGTGATCACGTCAAACACATCCATTGGCGGACCACCGCCCGGATCGATCAGCCCGCGGTTCGGCAATTCGAACAACGCAACCGACACCAAATCTGTGTGATCGTTGACATGGTCGCCAGGCGTAATACCCATTACCAGGATGCGACGGAAAGAGTTCTGCAACTTGCCACAACCCTGTTGTGCGAACTCGCGACACAAACGCGGTCAGTCGCCTTGCTGGTGGCCGACTCGATTGAAGGTGATCCCGACGTTTGCAATGACTTGCAACGATCCAACGGCGCGAACATTTCACAACTGCTACAACGTCTTGCCGTCTCGCAACCCGCCGCGATCCGTCGGAATGCCCAAGACCGGTTGGAGCAAATCGTGGTTGCATCGGCACATCAATTGATGCAGCATGATCTTGTTGTCGTCAGCAGCCGATCTTTGGAGGATGTAAACCGTGTTCGCAGCGGCTCGCTCCATCATCGTCAGCTGCAATCAATTTGGCGATTCTTTGATCAAACAGGTCGACTTTCCTGGATGAACGTTAACTCGAAAAATGTACGCCGATTCGTGGGCGACACAACGGACACGGTGGTGGGCAGCGCGAATAGACGCGCCGATGTGGTTGATTTGATCAAGGAGTCGACCGGTGCAAACCTTTGATCAAACCTCCGAAGAGCTTTCGCCGGCGATGCGAAAACAGCTGCTGGCTCTTCCCGCGGTGCGAACACGATTGGAGTTTCTGTTCGCGCTGTTGGCCGCCGCGGGTGGACTGATTTTGGCGTCGGGCCAGGAAACCGCCTCGATCGCAATGATGGCCGTGTTTTCTGCGGTCGTCGGATTCGTATTCGTCGACTGGTTACGCCTGTTCGAATTGCCTCCGATCGGCGCGTATTTGGCGATGGGCGGATCGGCGGCCTATTGCGTTCGCGACTTTTGGGGAATGCAACAACGCGGAGAACCGGAAATGGTCTCCGTCGCCCTGCTGTTGGTGTTGGTCCAGGGCGTGTTGATGCTGCAGCGAAAATCACGCCGAATTCTGGAACAGATCGCGGTGTTTTGTCTGCTGGAATTGGTGGTCGCGGCAATCTTTAATGATGCGTTTGATTTTGGATTGTGGTTACTTCCGATCGCAATCGTCGGCGCCGGCGCGCTCAGTCTGTTAGGCCTGGTGACGCTGATGGAAAGCATCGATGTGACGCTGGATCATCAACCCGCTGCGGCACCGACGAGCAAATTTGGTCGAATCATTCAATTCATCTCGGGACGTCCAGAACACCATCGGCAAGATCATTCGATCGTTGCGTCATCTTCTCCGGAGTCAGTCATTTCGATCTACTTGGCCGCCGGACCTTGGTCACGATACGCTCTGCTGGCGCTCACACCGGCCGTCTTTTTGGTCGCCGCAGCGTTTTTTTATGTATTGCCACGACGGATTAATCCAGCACGACCGCAAACCAGCGGTCCGGCCCTGGTCGGGTTTGATGATCAGGTGCGAATGGAGCAGCTGGGGCAGGTGATGCAGAGCCCCAAGATCGCAATAAGAATCAGATTGACCGATGCGCGGACCCAAAAACCCTATGAGTTGGATAGGGCTTTGTACTTACGAGGAAAGGTTCTCGAAAAATATGAAGTCGACTATTCATCGCCGCGACCGGTTGCCCAATGGGTATCGACCGACTTGCTTTCATCGGATCGGCTCGCTGCGATGCCGGCCGAGTACCGTCCAACGGATCTAAGCGAACTGGATGCCTTTGACAGTGTTCGTGTGAAGATCACTTGCGAACAATTGAGCCGGCCGGCACTGTTTTCGATCGCCCCGTACCACGCCGGCGGCGACGCGTTGGGCGTCGTTCACTCGATCGATCGGTGGACGCTTTCACGCGATCACTCCAACCCTCCGTTCCCTCGAATTGAATATGAATTCGGGACGCACGCGTTCAAGGCCGGGGTGCAAACACAGCTGATCGCACAAGATCGTCATACGGAATTGACGACCACACTCTATGAAAAGCAATTCAAATCAGAACTTGGCGGTCGGCAGACCGGGCATGCTTCCAACTCCTATACCGACCTGATGCAATTCGACCGTTCCACTGTGCCATCGGCATCGATCATTGCCAGACAATTGATCGACGAACTCCCCAACACCGATCGTTCAACCTCAGCAATCGCCGAGCGTTTTGAACAGTTTTTCAGAAGTGACCCAAGGTTTGTGTATACGCTGAACTTGAATGCGTCACCAATTCCCAATGTCGACCCGGTTGAACAATTTCTGTCTGTCGATCGTCGCGGCCATTGTCAATACTTCGCGTCCGCGTTGGCACTGATGCTGCGAAGCGTTGGGATACCATGTCGCGTGGTGGTGGGCTATCGCACCGAGGAATACAACGCCCTGGGAGACTATTACATCGCCCGACAGTTGCACGCCCATTCCTGGGTCGAAGCACTGATTAACGCGGATCAGTTGTCGGGCCAATCAAACGTTTTCGGTCAACGAAAAGCCAGCCGATATTGGATGCGACTTGATCCGACCCCGGCGGCCAGCGAGCTTGACGACGGGAACCGACAGGGAGTCGAAGGTCTTGTGAACATGGCCAACAACATCATTCAAGATTACGTTGTCGACATGGACGGCGCGAAACAGAACGATCAAATTGTCGACGCGACCGGACTGGGCAAAGTGCAGGAATCTTACAATGGCTTTTTCGCCGCGTTTGAGGAAAAGATGGCCGAAATTCGTGCCGGTCGACTCGGTGAAGGAGAGCTGAGTCTGAGGGACAGGTTACCGATCATTCCCATCCTGGCGATCGCGACGCTCATGTGTCTGGTCGTATTCTTGCTACGGCTCCGCATTCCGAAGACGATCAACCTTTCAAGTTTGTTCGGGCTTTCAAGGTTGTTTGGGGGCCACGGTAAGATGGTCACAGAAAACTTTACCCAGCGACCCGAGCTAGCGTTCTACGCTGAAACGCTTGAACAGCTGGAACGAATTGAGATTCGGCGAGGGGCCGACGAGACACCGACGGAGCTTCGTCATCGCGTGGGCGATCGTTTCCCAACGCTCGGAATATTGACGGACGCGTTTGTGCAACTGCGCTACGGACAAAACAATCGGGTCAACAATAAATCGTTGAATCTGGCGTTGGCCGAATTGAAATCTTCCATTGACCGGCGACTGGCCGATCATCATCGGGGCGATCAACGCTGAGTGTTCGTACCGGGCAGGTCTACTTTCAGAGGCTGACGTCTTGAGGAAGTGGTGCATGGCCAGCTGATCCCGATCGTTTTCCAGACACAGAAACCAAGTGATGCCAGTGGGCGAGTTTTTCTCCGCAAGCAACCATTTCAAAGTATCGCAGTCGTTCTTCGTCTAGAGAAGGTAACGGCGGGTGGCTGCCGGAGTGAGAGATGAAGTTCGCGGCGACGACTGCGGTCATCGGCGAGAATGACATTTCGTACGCCATCGTCGGAGTGTGGTGAAGTGCGACGATTTCGACAATTGTTTGAGGCAGGCCCCAGGTGCTAAGCAGGTATGCGCCGATCGCCGCATGATCGGCACCGAAGATCCTTCGTTCAGCCTGCCACAATGGAATGTCGTCGATTTCTGATTGCAGCCTGGCTTGCGCACATGTCTTGGGGTCGATGGCGTGAAGAATCAGCTTGCCGATGTCATGCAGTGTGGCCGCGGTGATTGCGTCCTCCAATGAGGATTCGTCTAACTGTTCGTACAAACCGATTTGCTTGGTCAGCCGCGAAACTCGCAAACAGTGCTGCATCAAGGCGTCCGCTGAAAAGCCAGACGGATAGAATTGCTCGAACTCCTGGAAGATGCCGATCGCCAAAACGAGTGATTTCAACGTCGTAGCGCCCAACAATGAAACCGCTTTGATCGGATCCGAAATATGTTGGCGTAGGCAAAAAATTGCTGAATTGACAAGCTGCAATACCTTGGCTGTCATCGCCGCGTCCTGTGCAATGATCTCGCCGATTGCAGCGATCGATGCGTCGTCGTTACGCAATTCACGGGTCAACTCGCGGTACACCGCCGGAACGCTGGGAAGATGCGAGAGACCGCCGACAAGTCGCTGCAGTGAGTCGGAAATCAACAGATCTCGCAGCGAGCACGCGCGGTCAATCGTCGACTTCAACATCAGTGCGTCACAAGGTTTCGGCAAAAATTGATGCATCGAAACGAGCGATCGCAGCACAGCGTCGCGATCCGATGGCTGCGACAAGATGATTCGGACCGTCTCCGGATAGTGGGCACTGACATAATTCAATAACTGTGCACCATCCATTCCCGACATCCTCATGTCGGTGACGACCGCTTCAAATCGCTCGGTTGCCAAGGCCGAAATGGCCTCTTCGGCACCCAACGCAAAGTCACATTCCCAATCAACGTCCGCCGCTGAAATCAGACGCTCCAAGTCGCGCAATGCCTGGGGCTCATCATCGACAAATAGAACGGTCACCCGAGCACACTCCTGTTTACACGAGACCCCGTCTCTGGTTGAATCGGGGGGGAATACAAATGTCCGACTCGGTCCATTCGAGATCGGGCGAGCAATTTGGTTCGATGTCCGACTGGTCAATCGTCCGACTGGTCAATAGCACGTGCGTTACCTTTGCTGGTCGAACGATATCTCGCAGGATCCAATGAATCGCTTGAAAGATTGGTAGTTGAGGGAATTCCCTGACGACGAACGGGCGTTCATAAAGTTGCCAATATTCCGCCGCACCTCAACTTTAGCGTGGGAAGCGTAGCGGAAGTCGAGCTGCAACGAAGCGCTATTGCGTCGTCCGAATTAAGCCCCAGGGTTGACCGAGCAGCGATGCCGCATCTGCGATCGCCAGGCAGCCCCCTCCGTGTGCGTTACTGCACAGTAGACTTCGGAATTTTGACAGAATCGAGCATGGCGATTGACCGGCGTTTTTTGGTACATCGCAACAAGTCATGGTGTCACACAGTCCAGATTGCGGCGAA
>JAGQPO010000863.1 GCA_020426665.1 Planctomycetales bacterium | reverse complement strand
TCGGTAAACCGCATCCCCTCGGCGGCCAATCGATCGACATGTGGAGTCTGAATCTTGGACTCCGAGTTGTAACAACTGACGTCACCGTACCCCAAGTCATCGGCCAGGATATAGACGATATTGGGGTAGTGGGGCGGTGCCGATTCGACGGGTTGAATCGCTGAACCAACCAACAAAAAGAGTAGCAGCAGTTGCAAAAGTGTGCGTCGCATGGTAGCTGAACAATGGATCGAAGGAAGACAATTGGGTAAGAAAATTTTGGGTAAGAAAATTGCCACGAGGGAGGAAGAGATGCCTGACAGAATCTTCTTACCCGTAATTTTCTTACCTTCTCTGCGGAGACCTGATTGTAGAGCGATTGGCCGGAACGATTCTGCTCGATTGCAACAATCGAGTTACAATGTCTGACTCGCCGCCCAGTTCCGCCGACTCGATCACCCACCATGATGCGTCAAACACGTTGTTACTTCGGCTGTGCCGTTGCCTTGATCGCATTTTCCGCCGCGTCCGGACAAGATCCCGGCGATGCCCGCCCCGTCGTGGGGCTGCGTGAAAATTTGCCCGACACCATCTTCCTGGACAATGCCCGCGTCGTCGTAGCGCCGGGCGAGGTCCTGGAATCCGCGTCGATTTCAATACGGGGTACGTCGATCGTTGCGGTCGGCAGTGAGATTGCACCACCCGCCGGTGCAAGGGTCATTGATTGTGGCGGCAAGACGATCTACGCGGGATTAATTGACGCGTATGGCGAAGTCACCGTCGCTGAACCGCCCGTCGGCAGAGCGGATCACTGGAACGGATATGTTTTGCCACGCCGATCGGCCACCACTGCGATCCGATCTGTCCCGAACGTTGCCACGTTGCGAACGCAAGGTGTGACGATGCGTTTGATAGCTCCGGAAGGTGCAATCGTCAAAGGCAGCAGTTGTTTGATCATGCTGGATGGCAACAATAGCCTTATCGATGAAGACGTTGCGCAGCATTTGCAATTGACCGTTCCAAGAGACAAACAACGCGACTCGTATCCCAACTCGCCGATGGGCGCGATCGCGCTCTTACGTCAAACCCTTGCCGATACGGATTGGTACACGCGGGTCTGGGCCGCCTACAACGCCAAGAGCAATTTGCCGCGTCCGACGCGAAACGACGACCTGGCGCGTCTTGCGAAAGATCGCGTCGATGGCAGGTTCATCATTGATTGTCCCAACGAACGCATGGCGTTGCGTGCCGAACAGATCGCTGGTGAATTTTCGTTAAACATGATGATGCGAGGATCCGGCCGTGAGTATCGCGACTTGCAAGCGATTGCCGCGACCGGTCGCCCCGTTTTGGTTCCGGTGAATTTCCCCGACGCACCCGATGTCTCGTCAGAGGCGGCGGCAGACGATGTTTCATTGCAGCAGTTGATGCATTGGCATTTCGCGCCCCAGAATCCCGCAATGCTTGCCGGCGCTGGCGTCACGTTTTGTTTGACCTCGGACGGGCTTGATGATTTTAAAGCATTTTTGAAAAACGTCCGCATCGCCGTCGATAGAGGGTTGCCGACAGATGCTGCCCTTGCCGCACTGACGACGACGCCGGCTCGTTTGTTCGGGGTCAGTGAGATTGCCGGCACCGTTCGCGTCGGGGCGCTGGCAAATTTGGTGGTGACCGATGGTGATCTTTTTGACGATGACACCAACGTCATCGAAACCTGGGTGGCCGGTCGACGATTCGAGCACGATACCGCTGGCGACTCATCCTCCGATCCGCTGATCGGTCATTGGGCAACAAACATCAAGATCGACAGGAAAAGTATTCCGATCCGATTGGAATTGAAGCGAGAGAAAAAAAAGTGGTCCGGGAAACTTGTCGGTCAGGACGCACCGCAAGACAAATCGGAAACTTCGGTATCCGTTGACGCAAAGTCAAAAGTAGAAGCCGGCGCGGACTCGGAAGATAAAAACGATGGCGAGGAAAAGGCCAAATCTGCCCCGTCGGCGAAGCTGAACAAAATCGCCCGTTCGGTTGATCGTCTGACCGCCTGGATCGATCTTAGTCAAGCCGACCAGAGTCTACCGACCGGTCCCGCCCAATTGACCATAGTTACAGTTGTAAGCGACGACGCGATTACGGCTTTTTCAACGTTGACGCTTGCCGATGGTACAACGCAAAATCTGGATTGGCAAAAAGTCGTCGACTCGGACGCCAAGAAAGAAGAATCCGCCACCAAGAGCGACAGTTCTGGAGAAAACAAAACAAAGGATCCCGACGCTGAAAAAACGCGGCATGAGACAGGGCTGCTAAATGACGTCATCGTTAATCACCCCTTGGGGGCTTACGGCGTTACCGACCCAATCGCAGCGGCGCCGGCGGTTTTGTTTCGCGGCGCGACTGTATGGACCTGTGGCGAAGCAGGCGTACTGGAAAACTCTGATGTCTTGATCACAGGTGGAAAGATCGAGGCGGTTGGCGCATCGCTCAAGCCGCCAAAAGATTGTTTGATCATCGACGGCCGAGGAAAACACATCACGCCCGGGTTGATCGACTGTCATTCGCACATGGGAACCGATGGCGGCGTCAATGAATCGGGTCAAGCGGTCACCGCCGAGGTGCGGGTTGGTGACTTTATCGATAACTCGGACATCAATATCTATCGTCAATTGGCAGGTGGGTTAACGACATCCAACATCTTGCACGGTTCGGCCAACCCGATCGGAGGTCAAAACCAGGTCATTAAATTGCGCTGGGGCGACTCCATGGAAGCGATGAAGTTGGCTTCGGCACCAGGCGGCATCAAGTTTGCCCTGGGCGAAAATGTCAAACGCAGCAATCGTACCGAACCGCAAACACGCTATCCGGCCAGCCGCATGGGCGTCGAACAATTGTTTCGCGATCGGTTTCTGGCGGCGAAAGAATATGACCAACGTCATCGCAGTTGGAACGCTGGCGTGAGGGACGCTTTGCCGCCGCGTCGCGATTTGGAACTGGAAGCACTCGCCGAAGTCTTGCGTGGCGAGCGGTGGATCCATTGTCACAGTTATCGCCAGGACGAAATCGTCGCGCTGTTGGATCTGTTGGACTCGTTTGACATAACGATCGGAACGTTGCAGCACATCCTGGAAGGATATAAGGTCGCCGATCGAATGCTCCAGCACGGCGCGATGGCGTCTGCGTTTTCAGATTGGTGGGCGTACAAGTTCGAAGTTTACGATGCCATTCCCGACAACGGCGCGATCATGCATGACGTCGGAATCGTTGTTTCATTTAACAGTGATGACCGCGAACTGGCGCGCCATATGAACACCGAAGCCGCCAAGGCGATGAAGTACGGAGGGGTACCGGCGGAAGAGGCGTTGAAGTTTGTGACGTTGAACCCGGCAAAGCAATTGCGAATCGACGACCGAGTCGGATCGATCGAAGCCGGAAAAGACGCAGATGTCGTCCTGTGGAGCGGACCGCCATTGTCGACACTTTCACGATGTGAACAGACCTGGATCGACGGGCGACTCATGTTTTCGATCGAAGAAGATTCAAAGCGGCGCGCCCGAGACGCGAGATGGCGAGCGGTGCTGATCAACCGCATCTTGGACAAAGACTTCGGCGGCGGGTCTTCGGGCGATTCGCCGGTCGACGAAGAGGACCGTTGGCTGCGGTACGACGAGTTTTGCCACGGACACGACCACGAACATGACGACTACAACGAACACGCCGGACACAATCACTCGAAGGTGCAACAATGAACGGAACCTTTTCCATCGGATTGACGCACTGGTTTTTAGTTGGATTGATCGTTGGTGGCATCTCCTTCGCCGATGCCAACGACCAGATCCCCGCGGCTCCGCAAACCCATCCGATTGCGTTGGTCGGCGCGACGATTCATCCGGTCGATGGACCAGCTATCCAACAAGGAATCGTCCTGTTTGAGAACGGAACGATTACGGCGGTCGGAAAAAACGTAAACTTGCCGGATGGGTGCCGGTCGGTCGATACCAGCGGCAAGCACATCTATCCCGGTTTGATGGAGTCGATGTCCAATTTGGGGCTGACTGAAATCGGAAGTGTCAGATCAACAATCGATACCGATGAATTGGGCGATGAAAATCCAAACCTCCGGCCTTGGGTTGCGGTCAACGCAGACAGCGAGCTGATTCCTGTTGCTCGAGCCGGCGGAGTTCTGTTGGCGTCGATCGCGCCAAAGAGAGGCGACATTCGCGGACAGTCCGGAGTGATTCAATTAGACGGTTGGACGTACAAGGAAATGTTGCTGCGCGGTGACACCGGGATGATCGTGTCGTGGCGATCGTATGATTCTCGAAAGGACGATCCGGTCGAGAGATCGAAAGAACGTGACGAGCGACTGAAAGGCCTTGCGGAACGTTTGGAAGCGGCGGCACGGTACGCGATTGCGCGCACGGCGCGTCCGGAGTCGACTCCGACGGATCTTCGATTGGACGCGTTGTTGCCGGTGATCGAAGGCCGATCACCGATGATCATCGATGCCGACGAGCGTCGCGAAATCGAAGCTGCCGTCGCATTTTGTGTCGCTCGTGACATTCGTCCAATTATCTACGGCGGTTACGATGCACCCCAGTGTGCGGCACTGCTGAAGAAGTATGATGTCCCCGTGATT
>JAGQPO010000862.1 GCA_020426665.1 Planctomycetales bacterium | reverse complement strand
ACTCTTGACGAGTTCCGCTACCCCGGATCAAACGTTGACGGAACAATTGTCTGCGGAAATCGACCTCTATCGACGGACCTCCAGTCTGTCGTACCCCAAGATCAAGAATTGATGAAGCACTATGCACCCGTTTGAACGACCGGTTGGGTGTGGCGATCGCTGCACAGTACGACTAACAGGTTCGAAACCAGGGTTGCCCGCTGGGTCGCGTCCAGTTCGACGATGTTATCGCGTTTCAGGTGCTCCAGTGCCATGTCAACCATCCCGACGGCGCCGTCAACAATTTTGGTTCTAGCCGCCACGACGGCGCTGGCCTGTTGACGTTGCAGCATCGCCGCGGCAATTTCCGGCGCGTAAGCGAGGTGACTGATTCGCGCCTCCAGTACTTTGACGCCGGCCTTGTCGAGTCGGTCTTGAATGTCGTCTCGCAGTCGGTCGCAGATTTCGTCGGTGCTGCCGCGCAGCGATTGCTCGTCGTCGCGACTGTCGTAGGGATAGCGAGTTGCCAGACTGCGTAAAGCGGCCTCGCTTTGCACTTCCACAAAGTTTTCAAAGTCGTCCACTTCGAACAAGGCTTCGGCCGTATCGACGACTTTCCATACGACGACGGCGGAGATTTCAATCGGATTACCATCGCGGTCGTTCACCTTTGACGGCTTACTTGCCGTGCGTGATTTGGGTTGTGTCACGACGCCTTCTTTGTTTTTCGTTTCCGGCTTGGTCGACGATCCGGTTTCAAAGTTGCGTATACGCAAGCTGACTTTCTTCTTTGAATAGAATGGATTGACCCAACGAAAGCCGGATTGTTTGACCGTTCCTTTGTATTGGCCGAACAGCAGCAGCACGCGGGAGTTGTTCGGTGCAATTGCCATCAGCCCGAACAGTCCGATCAACCCGAACAGAAACAGGAAGATGCCGATCGGAATTAAGAAGATCGCGCGGGATTCATCCATCGCGGCGGCGACGATCATCGCAGGCGCCGAAATCATCGACAGGATAGAAATCCCGAGTGGTCCCCAACCGGGCAAGGCGCTGACCACTTTTTCGCGGTGGTGGATTTCTTGTTGGTTGTTGGCGTCTATCACTGACTGATCCTCGTGGTTAACTGATCTTGCGTTTCGTTTTTGATTATCAGCCCAGTACCCAAAAAAGGCGGATGGGGGCGCGAAAACGGCCTCGCCGTGATCACGTTCATCGCCACGCCTGTCGCAGAGCGACCAGTCCCCCCAAGGGCTGGCTCGGCACATCGTGGCTTTTTTCACGAATGACCACCACTCTGGCAGCCGCGATACCATGATCGCGACCGGGCTGTTCTACAATGTTGGTTCTTTGTCGGATTGTGTGGATGTTCATGCAATGCGACAAAATTCAATTCAGTTTCTTTTCATGGGAAGTTTGAATGAGTCAATCGGAAGAGTACGAGCCGAACGGAGATCCGGACGACAATCTGGACGACGATCTGAACGACACCGTCAACCAGGTCGTTCCGCAGAGTCGGCAACGAATGCCAATCGCACAATTCATTACGACGATTCGAAACCCCGAAGCTCAGGTGGGGCAGCACATCATTCAAGCGTTACAGCACGAAGACACGGTCGCGGTCTTGACGACCGTGGCGCTGGGGCCGGACGGACAGCAACGTATCATTTCCGCGGCACTTAATCCGGCACGGATGCAGCAGGTCCAAGAGATTCTGCAGGCGGCCGAGTCGGAACGAGAACCAGAAGAGCCTTGTGTCGGATTTCACTGTTTGATCAATCCGAAAAAATAGATTGCGTTGTACCTTATGGCCGGCCACCTTAGGCGACCAGTCACGCTATGTTGAAGGTTGTGTCGCGTTCTATTCAGATCTTCATTCATACGTTCCGGGTGCATGCAAGATGAACGAACAATCTCGGTCGCACAGTGACATCGGCAATGTCGTCTACCAAGTTGTCAGCCGTGCATGGTTTTGCCTGATGATCGCCGGTGTTTCATTAGTGCCAGCGCACGCCGCCTACGCCCAGGTTCCTGCGGATCAGCCTGCCGCCACGGAGACGCCGGAAAATGGCGCCGCTGGCGATGTGGCGAACGGTTCGGAATCGAAAAAGGATAGCGACAAGGCGAACGCCCTTAAAAAGTTCGCCGAAGCACTGGACGACTTGGAGCAACGACTTAACCAACAGGAACGTCTTGGCGAATACGGCAACGAAATCGTCGAGGGTTACGTCAGCGAGCTTGAAGCGGAGTACTTGGGCAATCTGCAGACGCTGTCAAGTTTGTCGGCCACCGGATCGCCGGACATTGACCGTCGGCGTCGCGAGATCAACGCGCGCCAGCAGCACCTTTCGCTGTTGCTGTGGCAATTGAAACGAGTGGGCACGCAAATCGCCCAGCCGGATTCAGTGAACCCCAACTACATTGTCACGATGCAAAAATTGTTGAGCGAACATCGTCAAGCCATGACCGACGCCGCGTTAATGAAACGTTACCAAGATGTGTTGCGCCGCGCCAGTGATCTGAGCCGTCAACGAATGCGGTCCCGGGCTCAGCCGCACAGTTTTCATTTTGTTCGTCCCCAAGGACCCGCGGGTGATGTCGACCCGGCGTCTGTCGCGATGGAGGAAAATGAATCCGACGCCGATTTTGAACAGGGGGCGATCCAAGGGGTGAAGGAGCCGATCGGCAATTTGGTCAAATTGAGTTGGGACAATGGGTTTTTGACGTGGGACAGCAAACATTGGGAAGCACCTTTTGTCGGTCAGTCGCTTGAGGGCATTGTGCAACAGGTCGGCACGGAATTGCAGTCTCGTGGGGTCGAGATCCCCGAACAGGAACGTGTCATGGCGTTTCAAACCAAGCGATTGCTTGAAACACCACTAGCGATGTTGTTGTTCCAGGATCTGCAGCACATCGCATCTTCCGGTAACCCGCCGACGCGATCTTCGTCAACAACCGGCAGCACGTCGCGCAGCCGATTCACCGCCAAGGGTATCGAAGCGTCGTTGACACTGGCACCAGAAAACAAGGAGTTTTCGGTTCGTGAAGAGGATGACCCGGCGCGTGAATTGCAGGTCCGCCAAAAAAACGAAAATGAATTGCGAGTCAGCCTGATCGGCAAACACATAATGCTTTTGGACCAGGCGGCCGACGGATCGATCCGATGGGTCGACATCGGCGATGAAGTCACCGTGATTCATGCACCGTCGTTTGCCCAGTTGTACGCAAAGCATCCCGATCAAGTGGAAACAGAGTTGTATCCCCGATTGGAGCATTGCGGCATCCGGACGCCGCGGAAACGCTATGACGCCGATGTCGTGCAGCGTGTGTTGGAGCGACTGGTCGATGTCGATCCGCAAACCAGGACTCAGTTTTCCGAGTTGCTGGCCATGATGGATAGCGGAAGTTTCGGCGAACGCCAAAAAGCCTTTCGTGAATTGTCTACAAACATCGAAAAGTATTGCCTGCTACTGGCCGAGACGAGTGACGCGGATGGTCGCTCGGCGGAAGCGACGGCAAGGCTGGCTGAGCTGCGTAAAAAGTACGTAGAGCAGTTTGGCGATTTGGATGATTTGATTAAACAAACCGGCTGGATATCGGACCCGAGCTATTTGATCGGGCTCGGGGCCAGGTTGGACGGAGGTGACGCGACACTGGTCAGTGAATCTCTCGCCGACTTGACCGGACAATCGTTTGGAACGGACTGGCAGCGATGGCAGGCCTGGGCAAAAAAAACAAATTAATCAGTGGCCGCATTCGGTCGGGAGACCATTGGTCGGCGGGGTCCTTGCCGGCGGGGTCCTTAGCGGCCGGGCCAAGTGTCCCACCACGACTGGAACAACTGCAATTGATCGAGCGCATATTTTTCCTGTGAAGCGCTTAACCGATCGGTGCTGAGTGCCGGCCTTGCATAAATCGGATCGATTGTTTTCGATGCAATCAGCCGATAATAGAGCGTTAGATCCGGTCCCTCGTCGTATTTCGAAAGCACTGCCAAAGCTTCGTCAAGTTCCCTGGCGTAACGTCTTGCTTCACAATCGCCGTCGGCCGCCCTTCGACACAAGTCCACCAGATGAAGTACTTCACTTGGCAGGCAGTTACCGATTCCGGTGATGGCGCCCTGGGCGCCACATTTCAAAAAGCCAAAGTAAACCTGGGTGTCGACGCCGACCAGCAGCAACCCTCCGTCATCGGCGGACGTGATATGTTCGGCGGCATAGCTGAGCGACGCTGCGCCGCCGAACTCTTTGAAGCCGACCAGATTCGGATGCGAATTGCGAAGCTGGCTGTAAAGTCCTGCTTTGGTCTGATAGCCGTAGTAGGGACTGTTGTAGATAACCGCAGGTAAGTTCGGCGCCGCCGCCAGGACTCGGGAAAAGTGTTCGGCCTGGGCGGCTTCGGAAACGCCGCGTGAGAGCAGTCGTGGAATGACCATCAACCCTGCCGCGCCGACCTGTGCGGCATGTGCGGCGTGCTCGGCGGCCACGACGGGACTTTGGGATCCGGTTCCCACGACAACTTTTAAACCTTCATCGACCAGACGCGTCACACCTTCCTGGCGTTGTTGATCGGTCATCAGCGGCCAATCTCCCATCGAGCCGCAATACACGACACCCGTCATCCCGGCGGCGACCAGATTCGACGCGTGTCTGGCCATCACATCAAAATTGGGGCGTCCGTCGTCGCCGATCGGAGTCATGATGGCGGGCAGGCATCCACGAAACACGGTGTCGTCAATGACCGTGGTCGATTCGGATTGGTTGTTCATGGCACTTGATTTGGTTCGTTGTAGGATGTCGATAGAGAAAGCGGTTACGATTTGTCGGTGTTGTTGAAGCGACGGGCACGATACGGATGCGGATCAATATGGGGCGTGATCGACAGGGCCAGTTCGGCGACAAGTTTTCCGGTCGCCGGTGCCGTCGCCATCCCAATCATGCCGTTCCCAGCGGCGATGTACGCGTTTGCCGCTCGCGGTGAGCGATCAATGCAGGGAACGCCGTCCGCCATCATCGGCCGCCACCCCGTCCATTGTGTTTCGGGGCCGACGGGTAATGGTAGACGAAGGTGGCGACGCGCGGAACGTTTCAGCAATTCAATACGATGTGGCGGAAGGCTGCGGCTGAACCCCGTCAATTGCATTGTTGATCCGATACGAAACGATTCGCCCAAAGGGGTCACGGCGACATGATCGTCCTCAAAGATCATTGGAGTCGTCGGCATGCCTTCCGCATTTCCGATCGTCACGGAGTAGCCTTTGCCGGGAACGATGGGAAGGTTTATACCTAATTGGCGTCCCAGTGTGTCTGATTCGGCGCCGGTTGTGAAAACGAAGGCATCGGCGGCCAAGGATTCGCCGCCATCGGTTTGGATCGACGACAATTGCCGGCCGTCGAATCGCAGGCCGATGATCGGCGTGTGTTGCCTGATCACGCCACCGGCATTTTTAATTTCGCTGAGAAGTTGTTGAAGCAGTTTTACCGGCGAAAGGTGTGCGTCACCGGGAAAGTGCCAGCCGCCTGCCAGATCATCGCGAACAGTAGGTTCCAGTTGGCAAATCTGTTTGGCATCGTATTGATCAACTTGGATTTCGAACTCTCTTCGCAGTTCGTCGACGCTTGCTTCGTATGCCTGGAAATCGCGGTCCGAACGATAGACCAGTAACAGCCCCTTTTCCTGCCACTGAATATTCGCGGCGTGCAGGGCAGCAAATTGTGAGTACTGTTGTCGCGACGATTGAAGAATCGCATGACGTGCCAGTGAAGCTTGATGGAAATCGTTGGCGTTGCAGTGTTTTGCAAACTGCCACAGCCAGCGCCAAAGCGTCGGATCCCAACGCGGCGGAATCGACAGCGCCCCGCCAAACTTCGCCATCGTTCGTAATCCATTGATGACCGCACCGGGACCACAAAGTGGATGCACGTGACTGGGGCAAATGTAACCGCAATTCCCGGATGATGCGCCGCTACCGATGGTGTCGCGTTCGACCAGCGTGACGTCGCAGCCGCGTTGCAGTAAATGCCACGCGGTCCAACACCCGATCACGCCACCGCCGACAACAATCACATTGGGCCGTTTGTTCATGCCTGGATCCCTGGCATCCCGAAACGCAACGCGTCGTCCTGGTCAAATATTTGCATGGTTTCGGCAATGACGTGCGCGCGGCCTGTGATTGTCGGCCGGATACCGCCCTGTTCGTGCCGATACGACCCGACAAAGCGGCTTCCCGTGATCGATTGTTGAATCCAATTTGAGTTTGGTTCCAATTCGCCCCGTGCGGCCAGACAGGCCAGTTTTGCGGAGGTTCCCGTTCCGCATGGCGAGCGATCATAGTGTCCGCCGGGACAGAGGACGAAGTTACGGCTGCCGGTTGCATTCAATGGACAATAAAGTTCGACGTGGTCAATGACCGCGTCGTCGGCGCCGCGAATCTTGTCACGGTCCAACGCATTTCGAATCGATTGGCTTTTCAACATCAGTTCGTCAATGGATGCGGATCCGACGGCGTCGTCACGGGTGATGAAAAACCAATTCCCGCCGTAGGCGATCTCGCCGACAACCTGTCTGCCGTCGTCACACTCGACGGCGACATCCTGGCGGAAAACATAACTTCGGACTCCCGTAAACGTGACGCGATGATCTGGTTCCAGCGTCGCAGACACGTTGCCCGCAGGCGTTTCGAATTCGTAGGTCCCGGGCACGATCAACCGATGGTATCGCAGCGCTTCGACAACGCCAATCAGTCCGTGTCCACACATTCCCAGGTAGCCGACATTATTGAAAAAAACGATGCTACCAGCTTTCGTCAATTCTGTCGGACGTCGCACGATGGCACCGACGGCGTATTCGGATCCGCGAGGCTCGGACGTCAGTGATTTTCGCACCCAATCCATTCGGTCGCGGAGCTGTCGCAGCTGCTGCGCCGGGGAGACGGCATCCAGTCCGATGTCTTCGGCGTAGACAATGCGTGTGATTTCCCCACCGGTGTGTGTGTCAAGAACTGGAAACGAGTCAGGCATCTTTCCTAAACCGGTGGACTGATAATCGGCGTGACATAATACTATATCGATTGTTTTGTCTTTATGATTGACCACCCGGGCCTGCGAGAATCGAAATTGCGCACATCTGGTGACACACCTGCTGACAATTTATCGATCAATTCGCCATTGATGGCGGATGCAGGGTCGGATGTGGACCTGCGACTGAGACTGGCTGGGCGGATTGCCGATCCGTTTGTAAGTGAACAGCTTTTTGATCATCTGACCGATATCGTCTACTTCGTCAAAGACGAATTGGCACGATATGTCGTCGTGAACCAGACACTTGTCGAACGCGCCGGTGCAACCAGCAAGACGGAAGTCGTGGGGAAGACGTCCTTGGAGCTTTTTGGTGGCATGATCGGCGAACGCTTTTACGCCCAAGACATGGCCGTTCTCCAGACCCGTGAGCCGTTGATCAATGACCTGGAGAAACACGCCTATTCCCCTCGGGGCGAGGGATGGTGTTTGACGACTAAATTGCCGCTTGTCGATGCAGTCGGCAACGTCGTCGGGCTGGTCGGAATCTCACGCGACATCCAATCGCTGGGCGACGAATCCAACGACCTGACCCAGTTGGCGGGTATCGTCGAGTACATTAAGCAACATCTGGCCGACCCGCTGCGAACGACTGAATTGGCTGAGCAGACCGGTATGTCGGCCTATCAACTGGATCGTCGTTGTCGCGAGGTCTACGGGGTGACGACGTCGCAATTGATTTTGCAGTTGCGAATGGGTGCCGCCGCCTGTCAATTGCGTCAGTCAAACGAGTCGATCTTGGCCATCGCACTTTCATCCGGGTATTCGGACCAGAGTGCTTTCACCCGACAATTTCGACGGACCTTTGGCGTCTCGCCGGGAAAATATCGTCGATAGATCGGACTCTTTGCATATTGCTGATTCTTTTATCCATCACGGCGAATGCCGGCATTCACAACCCACGTGTGTGAGTTATCTCGGGACAGGTACTATGAAATACATCTTGATCGTTCTAACTGTCTTCATGGGCTGGGCAAACCACGCCCGATCGGAAGAGCCTGTATCCCGTCCCAACGATGCAAAGCTTCATCGATTGATGGACCGGGTTTGGCAATTTGAACTCGACGAATATCCTTTGTTGGCGACAGACGTCGGCGATCCTCGCGGACAAGACCGCTTGGCCGGGAATTCCCTTGCAGACTTTGATCGTCGCGACAACGCGTACGCGGGTTTTTTGAAAGACCTCTCGTCGATTGACGTCAATACACTCGACGAAGAAGACCGAGTGGACGTGGACTTGCTGCGCCGCAAACTGGAAAACGAGCGTCGCGATTATGCGTTTAAACTGCATTTGATGCCGATCAATAATCGCGAAGGATTTCACATCGGGTTGCCGGAGTTGCCGCGCCAGATGAACCCGGATTCCAGGCAGGACTTTGAAAACTACATTGCCAGACTGAACGAGTTTCCCCGCTTTGTCGATGAGCAAATCACATTGCTTCGCGCTGGCATTGATGCCGGGGTGACACAACCGGCGGTCATCATGCGTGACAGCGTCGAACAGGCTCGCGCGCATGTGGTCGATGATCCGGAAGAGTCGCTATTTTTGACCAACCTTGCCGATGAATCAATCGCCAAGTTATCGGAAGCGGATTGGACGTCGCTTCGGCCACAAATTCTTGACGCGATCGGAAACAGTGTGATCCCGTCGTATCGAAAGTTTGCCGACTTCCTAGAAACAACTTATGTCCCGGCGTGTCGAGGGTCGATCGCCGCGCGGGCCTTGCCCGATGGCCAGGCTCTGTACCAATCTCAAGTCAACAAATTTACAACGCTCGATCTGTCGCCGGATGAATTGCATCAAACCGGCATTCAAGAGAACGAACGAATTCGAAAACAGATGCTGGCGATCATCGCGAAAGTGGAATTTGACGGCGATTTGCCGGCATTTTTGAATCACTTGCGCACCGATCCAAAGTTCTATCCGAAGACCAAAGAAGAGTTGTTGAAAGAAGTCGCGTATATCCTGAAGCGAGCCGATGGGCGGTTGCCCAATCTTTTTGCCACGCTGCCGCGCACGCCCTACGGCATTCGCGAGGTTCCCGACTACGTCGCGCCGCAAACGACTTCCGCCTATTACTGGCCGCCGGCGACCGACGGAACTCGCGGCGGATTCTACTACGTTAACACGTACAACCTGTCGGCTCGCCCACTCTATCAATTGGAAGCACTCTCGTTCCACGAAGCGGTCCCCGGACATCATCTTCAGCTTGCGTTGCAGGCCGAACTGGAGGGGCTGCACCCGATCCGCAAGCAAACCAATTTCACCGCCTTCATCGAAGGTTGGGCGCTGTACAGTGAGAAGCTGGGAACGGAACTCGGGTTCTACAAAGATCCCTACCAGGAATTCGGACGGCTGAGTATGGAAGCTTGGCGGGCGAGTCGCCTGGTCGTTGACACCGGGATTCACGCCAAAGGATGGACCCGACAACAGGCGATCGAGTACATGAAAGAGCACACGGCACTGTCACAGCACAATGTCGTTGCCGAGGTCGATCGTTACATCGGATGGCCCGGACAGGCACTCGGATACAAGGTCGGTGAACTTTTTATCAGCCAGTTACGCAGCCGTGCCGAAGAGCAACTCGGCGATGCCTTTGACGTTAGAACGTTCCACGATGCCGTACTGAGTTCCGGTTCGGTTCCGCTACCCATCCTGGAACGGAAAATCGAGCAGTTTATCCGGCAGGCTTCTTCGGCGGTCGACGGCAATTGATCAGGTGTCATCTGAGCGACCCGCCTCGCTCAAATGCACGGACCGATCACGGCGCAGTATTGCGTCGCATGCTGTAGAATCGATAGTGAAGTGCTTCGAAAACTTAGGGGTCGGTACGAATCATTGCCTTTGACCACTCACACATCGAGAAAACGATGGACGTCCAAAACCGTTGGGCCGCCACAACATTATTGACCGAATCGCAATCCGATCCAAACCCCAAACCGCGAAGCACTGGGCTGGCAATCTTTGGGACTTTGCAAATCGGGATGGGAGGATTGTGTGCGCTGCTTGTGCCATTGATGGTGTTCTCCATCCTGGTCGGGCCACAGGCGGGCAGCGTGCCGGCATCACAAATGTTGCCTGCGATCGGGATCTATTCGCTGCTGGCGATTGGGTTGGTGACACTCGGGATCGGTTCGATTCTTGCTCGCCGATGGGCACGCGCTTTGACACTGGTTTTGGCGTGGATGTGGTTAGTCATGGGTATCATTAGCATGGTCAGCATGTTGTTCGTGATGCCAAACATCATGGCGGCTGGAACGCCGGCACCGTCACCGACGGCGCTAAGTTTTATCTACGGCGTGATGATCGCGATGACGGTTGGTATTTACATAATCTTGCCGGGTATTTTTATTCTGTTCTATCGCCGATCGGATGTGAAAGCGACCTGTGAATTATGTGATCCGAAGGTTCGTTGGACCGACAAATGTCCGCTGCCGGTTTTATCGCTAAGTCTCATGCTTGCCTTCGGTACGTCATCGGTCCTTTGGGGGGCGCCCTGCGGTTATGTCATGCCGTTCTTCGGTATTTTCATCAAAGGAATTCCCGGTGCGATATTGATGGTCTGTTTAAGTGTGCTGTTCGGATACTTGGCGTGGGCGATCTACAAAATGAAGATTTCGGCCTGGTGGATAACGCTGGCAGTCCTTTTGCTTGCCGGATTGTCAGCCGTCATCACGTTTGTCTTCCATGACGTGATCGACCTCTATCGTGAAATGAATTTCCCCCAAGATCAGCTCGACATAATGGAGAAATCCGGAGCGTTCGGTATGAATTTTCCATTGCTGATGGCAATCAACACCGTCGCTTTCATCGGGTATCTGCTCTGGGTACGCCGATACTTTTTGATTCCGCCTGATTCGCAGATGGTGAATTCGCAGGTGTCTTCTGCGGTCGGCGAGTGACCAGGCTGACGCCGGCGATCGCGATCGCCATCCCGGCAAAATGTCCCAACGATGTCGGTTCGCCGAGCACGCCGATCGCCAGCACCATGGTTAGGACGGGGCCGACCGATCCGATGACGGCCGTTCGGGTCGCACCGACACGCATGATTGCCTCGTTTACCATAAAGCTTGGCAACAAGGTACACACAATCGCAAGCACGAATCCATAGACCAGCACAATTGGTTTTGTCGTCATCAACGTCGACATTTCTTGCGTCGCTGCAAAGTGAACAGCGACGAAGACGGTTGAACCGATCATTGCCAAACTGGTGAATTGTCGGCTGCCCATCAATTTCATCGTCGATTTGGCCAGCAGCGTGTAGATCGAATAACTGATCGCCGATCCGCCGACCAATATCACACCCCACGTTACGTTCTGTCCGCCGCCCAGCGATTGTTCTTGCCCGTACATCAGAATCACCCCGAAATAACACATCACAATCGCCAGGATGATCCTGCGATCAAGGCGTTCTCCAAAAAACATCCAGGCCAGAACCGCGACGATCGCCGGGTATGTAAACAACGTCAATCGTTCCAGCTGGGCAGTGATGTATTGCAGCCCGGTCAGATCAAGATACGACGCCAGATAGTACCCCAGGAATCCCAGACTCAAGGCGCGCAGCACATGATCAAAGCGAATCGGAGCGGCTGTCTCGCTAACGCGGACATGCCAGAACACAGCGATATAGAATGGCAACGCAATCGCCAGACGCAACATCAACAACAGCGTCGGTTCGGCGCCGGCGGCAAACGCCAACTTGATAAAGATTGATTTCAACGCGAACAAAAATGTCCCAATGACAGCCAATGCGATCCCCGACGCAAAATGGTTGGCTGACTCGGCCGATGAATCACCGGCGTGATCGCCGGATTCATTTCCGGGTTCATCGATGGAATCGTTCAATGGATTGTTCGCGTGACGGCTGACTGGAACGGAGCGTATCGGGCACGATTGCCCGCAAAGCTCGACAGCGAT
>JAGQPO010000861.1 GCA_020426665.1 Planctomycetales bacterium | reverse complement strand
AAGTCCGCCGGTCATCGGATCGATTGAACGGAATTCCCAAAAAGCTTGCCCGCGAGCGACGTCCAAACCTGCGATGACATCGACAAAAACGCCCTGGGTTGTTCGCAGATCCAGACGCTCAGTGAAGAACGCACGATTCTCCGGGACATCGATCACCCATTCACCGATTCCGAAATCGCCCAGTCGGAATGTTCGAACATCAAGGTCCGAATCTAGTTGCTGGGTGATCGAAACAACCTGGGCCGGCGCAGTCGCGAATTCAGGATCGTTTTCGAACCGGATTTTGTAATCCAGTGTGTCAACAACAGACACCCAACGTTGTGGTCCAACCCCGTCTGGCCCCAAGATGTCGTTTGGGTCCTTGGAGACGACCAATCGAATTTTACCTTCGTCATCCGGATCATCCGGTCGCTCTTTCCGCTTGCACAACTCCTGGATGTTCCTGGCCACAAAGCGTACACACGCGTTGGAATCATCCGTCAGGAATCTCGCGATCGTCGCCCACTCGACGTACTCCGAATGAGTTTTTTCGGCCTGCTGTTTAAGGTCAACGAGTTCGCTGATCAGTCGCCCCACCTCTTCAAATTTCTCTTTGTACCCCGTAAAAATATTGATGATCGCTTTCAGGGCCCCAAGCATCTGGGAGTAGTATGCAAAACCGTTCGACAACACCTTAAACCTCTCTAAGAACTCGTAGTTCTCGACTAACACGCCTTTGAATGCGTCCGCTAGTCCGATGAGATCGACGTAATTGTTGAAGTCATCTTGTGTCGCGTAGACTCCTTCTTCGATCGTTTCGGCATTCCAGATTGCAGGTGTTCCCGTCACAAACTTGTCGACTTCGCCCAAGAAGGACAATCCAACGTCCCACCATGCCGATTTTTGCGGAAGACTCCGCAGCCACCCCATTCCTTCTCCAAGTGTTTGGATCGGCGCGGCGATCGAAGCCATGTCTTGCATGACTTCAGTGATCAGACGAGTGACGGTGGCCCAATATTGGAGTCGCGCACCGTCGAGTGCTCGAGCGGTATCGCGTGCCTTTTCCCAAGCATCATCCTGTTTCTTGATGGCTGTCCCCGCCCATTTCCATTCTTGGACACAAAGGCCGTGGCAATCCAGAGGAGGAGCAAGTCGTTCGCTATTGGAGACGTGGTATTTCGATTTCGTCTTAAAATCCGAGATGGTATCGATCAAATCAAACAGCATCGACTGTGCCCATTCTCCTTCGCCGTTGCCGCTGGCGGGCAAACCGACCGGTTGACTCGGGCTCGCGGTTTGATACTCCGTACCGATTGCAGCGTGAACTAACGAAACTTCTCCGATCTGCCCGGAAAGGCGTTCGGCAGATGAAATTGGCTTGGTCTGTGGCGCAAATCCAGGTGAGTAGATGGAGACGGACGTCACGTCGCTGCGACTTGCGGCGATCACGAAGAACCCATTTTCATCGGATGTCCCCAGTCCCACAGCACCACCCGATCCGTCGAGTGCAACAAGGGTGACGTCTGCCATTGGATTTCCATCATCATCTACGACGCGGCCACTAAACTGCTCATCACCCGCTACGACCGAAAGCGGAACCTCAGCTTGGCCCACGACCGGAATGGAGCCGATCGATTGATAGGGAACGCCGATGCCGACCACCGCGATGTCGTACTCATCGATCGGGATTCGCTCCAGCTGATACTGTCCGTCGGCATCAGTAATCGCCGAAAACGATTCGCCTGTTGTTCGGCTTTCCCACTGGACGACGACCGCGTCTGCGGGGGCACCAGTCTGGTCACTGACGACTCCACGGACCGCGTGAGTCTGGACCAGTGAAATCTGAAAGTCCGAATTCGCGGCTCCAACGGAAACGGTTCGATTTCCGGTCAGCCCAGATTCTGTGGTCGCTCGGATTGAATACTGCCCGGGAACCAGGTTCGTAAACCTGACTTCGTCTTCCCCGGCGACGTCCCTGACAACAACCTGCTCGTTGGGACCGGCCAATCGGATTGTTCCGCTAAATCCATTGACATGACCGTTGCCTGAAAACCGCAGTGTTAACGATTGATCACCGGGTCGAAAATCCACGATCGCGTTAGTCGACAGATTGCTGTCGACGGTAATCGGCGAAAATGTCATCTCCGCGTGTGCCGGCAAGACCTGATAAGTTTCATCAGTGGTCGTCAAGTAAAACAAATAGCGACCGTCTTGATCCGTCTCGCTGTTTGCAATGACCTGCCCCGCATTTATCAATCTGGCTGAAGCACCGGCAAGCGGTTGGCCATTTGCGTTTTCAACGACCCCTTGAACGGTTCCCACGATACCGGCGGACATTTCAACCGCATAGACTCCAGATTCGACGTCAGTGACCGTGACGTCTTGATAAATCGGCGAGTTCCTGATCGCCACTCGGTACGACGCGGCGGACAAGTGCTCAAACTGAAACCTTCCCTCCGAATCGGTTTGCGAAAGACGCAGATCCCCCGCGTCGTTTGTCAGCACGACGGGAATGTGTCCAAGCGGTTGCGATTGGTCATTTGTAAGCTGACCGGCAATCGTAGCTCCGGGGAAAGTCTGCAGCTGGAGGTTGCGGATTTCGTCGCCTGATACAGCTTCGACAATCACTTCGTTCGATATGATTCCTGGCTGAATGAACCCGATCCAGTAGCGTCCTGGAAGCAGCGGTTCGGTCGTTGCGAATTGACCGTTCTGTATCCGAAGATGCGTGATGACCTGGTTGGTTGCGGTATCTCGCACCGTAACGTGAGTCAGCCCCTCCGCTCCGACACGACGATCGATCACGGAGCCAGATAGCATGACGCCTCGCTGTGCGGTGACTGCGTCCAGCCGCATTGTCTCGTTCGCCGAAAGAATCAATCCATCAAGTTGAATGGGGACAAATCCGTCTTTCTGAATCACCAGATCATAGATTCCGGGCGAAAGACTCCGTTGCGACAACAGATTACCTGAGACATCGACACCGTAACGTCTCTCAAACTGCTCCTGGCGTGGAACAAGGACTGCAGAATACTCTGTCAAAAGTTCACCGGCTTCATCGCGCAACGACAACTCCAATGCAGATTCGGCCGACAGCTGCGTGTGGATCCGTTCGAGTGGAGCTTGCGAAACGATGATACCGTGCGCACTGGTTCGTGCAAAACCTTCTGCCACAATGTTGACCGCGTATTGTCCGTGCGGCAGACTGGAAAACCGGTACTCACCACGCCTGTCACTATACTGTCGGTCGAACAATACGCCGTCCAGGTACAATGCGACCTCCGCCGACTGCACTGCCATTCCGGTCAATTCATTGCTGATGGTTCCGTCTATGAATCCATTGGTGGACAACGCAACCTCTAGATTGATCGATTCGTCCCCTTCATCTACCTGGAAAGAAGCCGACGCAAGTTTTGCCAGGTTGGGCGACCGGACGACAACCTCGTATTGGCCGGTATGAAGAGGTCCGGCAATGAACGATCCGTCGTCGGCTGAAGTCGTACTGTAAATCAATTGGCCAGAAGAATCGATCAGGTCGACTTGCAAATGACTCACAATCGTATCAAACAACTGGCGCGTGATTCGACCGGATACGTGTCGTTGGGACTGAAGGAAACCGTAGTTTCGTTCGGTGGCCAATAGATCATTCAGGTCACTAGGATCGTTGTCGCCGTTGACGTTGCCAATTCGATTTGCATTGTGTGCAAGCAGCGAGCCCAGATCTCCGGCAGTGCCGTCGAGGGATGACCGCAAATGTACGAACAAGTCGAACCCTGGTGCTGAGCTCTGTTGAATTGTATTAATCCAAGGCATTAAGTATTCCCAGTCGATCGCCCCGCTGGGGTTTTTCAAGACTCGATCGACGGTGATGGTCTGAGTGTCGTCGGAGGATTGACTAAAGAAGACACGTGAAACTCGTTGCCCGGGTCGGATGATGCCAACGGGACCATCGGTATCCGAAACACCAAGGAAGACGTGGTTTGTCCCCAGACTTTCATCGCCTGGAAAGACACCAAACGGATTGTCACTGTCGATCTGCAGTAACGGCGCGAACGAATCATTCACGCCAGTGTTTTCCCAGTGCACGATAAAACTAAATGGCGTACCGTTTCGGGCAACATTTGCGGCATCGATGCGGGGTCGAACGCCCCCAGCCTCGCCTGGCACAACTTCCAAGCCTCTCTCGACTCGCAGTTGCCGGCCGTCAGATTTCTCCAACAGAACGTCGTACCGCCCCGGCGTCAAACCCCGCAGATCAAACGTGGCATAGGCTCGAACTTCGTTGACCGGCCACATCTGAACCGCATTGTGCGTTGCGCCAGTTGAATCAGTCAGGATTGCCCGGACGCTTGGATCAAATTTGGCTCCATTGATTTGCAACGTCAGGTTTCCCGCATTGCCGCCGACGCCATAGTTAGTGTCACTGACTGAAAATTGCAAAAGTTTTGCGCTGACAGAGATTGACTGAGGCGACGTTGCTGCCTGGTCGGCTTCCACCATGATGTAGTACGACACCGGCCGAGAGGACGGGATAACGATCGACTGTTCGGCTGAAAAAGGAACAATCGCGGCATAGTCGTGATCTGAAAGCGTGGGTGCGCGTTCAGCGGCAACATACATTCTGTTCTCATATGACTCCACGGCACCGCCACTGGTCAACTGTATCTGGACCGTTTGTCCGGCGGGTAGATCTAGTCGAAAATATCGGAACTGGCCGGCACCGAGATCCATCGACGCCGGTTGGTCAAGTTGCAACTCCGGAAACTGGACCGTCGCGGATTCAATCGATGCTGCGACGTTGTTGGATTCATTTGACTCCGCGACGGCATTACGGATATCCGATCTCACGATGACAAAGTATTCGCCAGGAATGACCCCAGGCAGTGGCGCGTTGAGCGTCCGCGTGTAGCTTGCGCCCGCGCCAATTGACGCATCAAGCATTTCGACATCGCCGATCCATTGGTCATCGATACTCCAGGTTGCGTCGTTCGACACAAACAGGCTGTCCCGCCAACGTCCCGATGAAATGGCTGATCCAAGGTTATCGACGGTGTAGGTGACGGCGACTTCCATGCCCGGTACGGCATCCTCGGGAATCGTCAGTGCGGCCGCGACCAAATCCGCTTGTGCTTGCAAATGAATTTCGACGGGCGTCTCGTCGTACCTGACGTTGTCGGCCAAAGCGCCGCGTTCAAACAGAGTTCCATTGGCGTCGGCGAGTACAAAAACGTAGTACGGACCCGACAGGCCACTGGGTATCTCAATGGCCTGGGTTCGCGAATACTGCCCGCCAGTCGGCAGGTCAACCTGGACATGCGAAGAGCCGAGTAACGTGTCGGTACGTCGGTCAAAGACCTGGTCTTTTGAAAGGTAAATGCGATCCGTCCAACTCGTTTGATTGATATCGGCATCGCCTTGATTTACCACCGTCCATCCAACCTGAATCGCCTGGCCACTGATGCCGGTCACGGGAGTGTCGACATGAAGGATCGCCAGATCTGCCACGGCAGGCAAGGTGATGTTGGCTGTCCCTTGTGACGCCGACAGGTTGTTGGACTCTGCTCCACTTGCACCTTCCAGCACTTGGTCCATCGAATCGGCGACGACCAATATGTGGTAATCGCCGCTGATTTCGTCTGGGACGCGGAACGAATCGGTGCGATCATAGGACACACCGGCGGCAAGTGGATTGGTACGTTGACGTCGGCCCAGCAACACGTCGTCTGCGTCGATCGTCTCGTCGACCGACAGATAGACAGAATCAAACCACCACGTTGCCACCGTAGCGACGGGCCCCTGATTATGGACCGTCCATTGAATATCGATGGAGGAACCCGCGACGGCGTCCGTCTGCGCCGTCACGGAAACAACCGACAAGTCCGCCGTTGAGCGACTTACAGCGATCGGGATGCTGGTGATTCGATTGTTCGTTGATGCGCTTCCGACGTCGCCTTCGTAAACTTGGTCGGCGGCATCAGTGAAAACAAAAAGGTTGTAGTTGCCCGTTTCAATCGCAAGTGGGATCTCAACCAATTGCCCGTCGACCGAGTATGAATCGCCCACCGGGAGTTCGCCACGGTGTAACGTCTGCGTCAGTACGATGTCATCGTCGTTTCCCAGCATCGCGTCGGTTGACAAAATGATCCGATCAACCCACTCGCTTGCGGTGGCGGCCCCGACACCTTGATTGACCACCGTCCAATCGACGAGAATTGCTTCGCCAGCCTCAGCGTCGCTTGGG
>JAGQPO010000860.1 GCA_020426665.1 Planctomycetales bacterium | reverse complement strand
AGCGAACGCCCTACGGGCATAGCCGGACCGTCCCGCTCACGCCGAGCGATTCGGAACCGTGGACGCACCTAGTAGCCCGGCGGTGCACGTGCGCGAAATGCAAAACACCGCGAATCGATTACTTTCGAGAGATCCGAACCGATGACCCAAACCACCAAACACCCCAACCCGATGGCAGGAATCCTTAGCGTCGGCGACGCCAGTGAAATCCTTGGCGCGAATCCGATCGACGTTCAACGGCTGATCGCACTCGGGGAAATGCCCGACACCCGAAACCAGAATGGCAGCGTCGTGATGCGTGACGACCTGGAAAAGTACATGGGCCGGAGGGTGCCAAACCTGAAAACGCTGCGAACTCGACACGGCTGGTTCGCCCACGATTGCAGCCTGGTCGAACGAACCGAGTTTCAGCGGCGGATTCGAAAGCACGCAGGCGAACTCGCCACCGCCACCGATGAGCAAGTTGAGGCAGCGTACAAAGCCAATCCGCGACAAAAGCCCCTGAGGTTCACGGCCACCCCGACGCAAGCGATGCGGGACTGTTTCGCGGCGGATTCGACCGGGACCCTGTTTGCCCGGTCAAATTCCGGCGTCCCGCTGGGCGTGTCCGCGATGGCGTCCGTTTTGCGTGATGGAGCTTTGCGGGAAGTAAACCGGAGACTTGGCCGTCGCGGTATGAGCATAGGCCCAGTCGGCGGTCTGACCGCGATTGAAGCGTTTTACGAATCACCGGAATCGTTCAAGGCGATCGTCGAAGCTGCCAAGTCGGCGCTGACCGCACTTGACGTGACTTTCGACGAAAGTCGCAAGCTGCCGTCTGTCGACCGGGAATTATCCGTCGCGACCACCGTATCGCTTTCCTCACTGTCGGCGAACTACGCCCGTCACCTGGCGATGGCTATTGACCTGGCGTTCTAGTCCGGCCGCTGATCCAAGACAACTTCACAACCACCAAGGAACTCCCCGATGACCACCCTGTTAAACCGAGTTTTTAAGCAACGCGAAGAGCACGAACGGAACATGCACGAGGTTGACAAACCCTTGCGTGAAGAATTGTTGGAACTCGCCATCAAAGATGCTTTCGGCGACGAAGTAACCGACGACGACGCCGGCAACCTTTCGGCGCTGCTTTCGGATCAGAAGATGAGCGATGACGACTATGTCGAGTTTGTGAAAGCCATTCGCCGTATCCCCACGGCGGTCGCCTTGATTGAATACTTGGGGGAATTGCACGAACAAAAGGCGAAAGAGTTTGCCGAAGCACAGCGGCAAATGCACTATGCACGCATGAAATTGGAGAACGCACAGCGCCGCGTTAATCGCTTGGCACATCTTCCGCACGACAACGAGCCGAAAAGAACGCTCGCACAATTGCGTGAGAATGCCCCGCTGGCATTTGACGAATCAGGCGAGCCGGTCACGCAGCTGCGGACGTTGATTGATCAGGAAAAGATCAATCAGCGAAACAACGATGAAGCAAAAGAAACCAAAGCAAACGCCGCGACATTCGAGAAGATGAATCAAATCTTGCATCGGTTGGGGTTGGAGCAATTCCCGACGCCGGGAGATACAGAATAGCCACGCCCTGATCTGTAACCGGGGACGTGGTTGCGGCGACGTCGGTTTTTGAAGAATTGGCCGACGTCGCCGCACTTTTTCTTTTCTCTGCAAATCGTATTCATGCCCGACAATTCCGGCTACTTCGAATCGTTCCACGAAATGACCGACGCGATACGCGTTCGCTTGGTCGACGACGGAATTAAAGAGATCGACGACATCGACCTGGCAACGATGTTTGTCCAGTGCCAAAGCATCTTCAAAAACGTCGAAGCTCTTTCCAATCAAGTTATGACCGAAGCCGCTGCCATCATCGAATCGGTCCGCGCTGTCGGTAAAGCGATTGACGATGAAGTGAAACGCCGCGAACAACTCGAACTAAACCGATAGGACGATCAATTATGGTTTCTTCAGCCAACATCAACGCCGGCGGCGCGGGGTTTAAGCTTTCGCTGCAGGACGAATTGACGCGAGAAATCCAGACGGCAATCAATGGTGCGGTAAAAACCGTCCAGTCTGCCATCGGTGCGATTGATCGGGAGATTAAATCAATCGGTCGATCAGTCGCGGACTTGGGCACAAAAATCGCGGCGGTTGGTGCCGGAACTGCCGCACTAAGCCTTGGAGCCGCATTCGGATTTGCCAAAGCGACCATGGCCGCCGGAAACTTCGCCGAAACGTTGAACATGTTCGACGCGGTTTTCAAAGATCAGTCAAAAGAGATCAGAGCATGGGGTGAAACCTACGCCCAGACTGTTGGTCGATCACGCGAACAACTGTTGCGATTCCTGGCAGAATCCCAAGACACGTTCGTACCTCTGGGATTCGACCGCCAAGAGGCTGCCGAGTTATCGAAAACCGTTACCAAGTTGGCGATTGACTTAGGGTCGTTCAAAAACATTGACGACGGCGAAGCACTTCGAAGCTTGCTTGGTGGGATCATTGGCAACACGGAAAACTTGCGGAAGTTTGGAGTCGTCGCGCAAGAGGCACAGATTAAGGCAAAGGCGTTGTCACTCGGCTTCGACCCGAAAAACTTGACCGCCTACCAAAAGGCGATGGCAATCCTGCAAATCACCATCGACGGCACCGCTGACGCGCAAGGCGATGCAGTCAAGACTTCCGGCAGTTTCGCCAATACGATGCGGGCACTTTCAGCCGAGGTTGCCAACCTGAAAAACGCGATCGGTGGCCCGCTTCTCGAAATCGCGACATCATTTGTTCGCGGTGTGACTGAGGCGATAAAGGCGATCAACAGCATCCTGGAACGGTTTCCTTTGCTGGTCAAGGCTGCCGCCGCCGCTGCCGTCGCGATCGGGGCGATTAGCGTAGCCGTCACAGGTGCCAGCTTGGCGATCAAGTTACTTGGTGGCTCACTTGTAACGTCTGGCGCGTTGCTCGTGGTTTATACCGCTCGATCTGTCGCGTTGACTGAGGCGCTTGGCGGATTAGCGGCCGCGTTCAAAAACGTCGGCCCTGCAGCTGGTGAAGCGACAGTGAAGATCAGCGAGGGTATCGCGGCGATGAAGACCGGGCAGCAGGGCGTTTTTTCGCTTGCTGCGGTGTTACGATCGCTTGGGGCTCGCCTTGCCGGAATCGGAGCCTACATCGCATCATTCTTCAAGAACAACGCGATCCGAGCAGCAATCTCATTGATCGGCGTACTGTTCAGAAAAGCGATGAGCGTAGCCCGCATTGCCATTGGCGGATTACTTCGTTTCGCAAGATTTGCTTTTGTGGGGATCGCTAGATCTATCGCGGGGCCGATCGGGATCATTACCACGCTAACCGCTCTCGCATTGAAAGGACTTGAAGAGTACTACAAGCGGGCGGAGCGATTGGCCAACAAGCGTGGCAATCAACTCGAAATCGAACGCGTGAAAATTGTTCAGCAATCGTTCATTGACGCCGGTCAAAAGCCGCCAGATGACCTGTTCAAAACGCTCGACGTCAACAATGCTCGCGTCGTGAAAGATCCTCCACCAGAGATCAAAGCGTTGACTGACGCACAAAGGGAATTGGTCGACGAAATCAAAGCCATGCAAACGCCGCTGGAAACTTTCCGCGATCGAATCGCCAAGGCCAGCGAACTGTTGAACCGTGGCGAGATTAACAAGTCACAATTCGACGCGTTCTCTCGTCAGGAGTTTGACCGTTACCAAAGAAACGACCCGGTAACGCAAGCCCGCAACACGCTAGCCGATCAATTGCGAACGCCGGCGGAGGAATTGCGGAAATCGATCGTTGACTCCCGCCGGTTGTTCGCCGACGACGTTGAAATGATGGGTAAGGCGATCCGAGCGGCGTTCGAACAATTCAACGCAACCGATCCGGCGCGGCAGTTGGCACAAGCGTTAATGACTCCGGCCGAACGATTCCGCGCCGACGTCGCCAAGGCCCAGCAACTACTGGCCGGCAATCCTGAATTGATTCGGCGAGCGGTCGCAGCTGCCAAGGAACGATTCGACGCGGCGCAACCGAAAGAGAAAGACGACCCGCAAAAGACGGCAGCCGACCAGATTCGCGAATCGCTCAAGAGTGATGTGCAAAAAGTCGTTGGCGAAATTCGCAAGGCTCTCGATCTGGTCGACGCCGGAAAGCTTTCTCCCAAGGATGCAAAAGCATACGCGACCAAATTGCGGAAAGACTTCTTGCAAGAGTCGTTGGACAAAATCAACGAGGGCGACAAGTTGCGAAACCTGGCCACCCAGAGCGCCGCCGTTGCAGCCAATATTGGTTCGTTTGCACCGTCATTCGACAACACCGCCAGCGAAGAAAAGGCATACCGCAAAAAGGCAATTGATCTGCAAACCGAAATGCGAAACGAATTAAAGCTGATACGTGAGAAAAACCCGGTGATGACCTAATGGTATTTGGCCGCCATTCTTTCCAGTCACCACCCGACGACATTCACGACGAAGTTGATCGATTCGTCCCGACGCCCGAACAAATCCAATCGATGACCGAGGCGATTAGGTCCGGTGAAGTGGTCGTCAGTGCGACCAGTCGCAAGAAGTGGGCGAAAATTCGGCAGGACCGTGAATCAAGCGAGCGGCTAAACCGCTTCGACCTGGCCGGCCGGATCGCTGAGGATGCTTGCAAGGTGCCGGGGTGGTTGTACGCTGCTGGCCAGTGATCCATTGGCAAAGAAACGCAAATCGGAACCAGAATACAACCCGTATGCGTTGCTGACACTGGCTGACGCTGCACGAATCGCCAACGTCACAACGGCCACAATGCGAGAGTGGATCCGCGACGGCAGGTTGAAGTCGGTTCCCATGCCAGCGTCCAGCCGGCGACGCGTTAAACGCGGGACGCTGGACGCGTTTTTGGAGCGACATGATTGCCGTCTCTAAACCCATGGGTTTCCGGTGGGTTCTCGATGGGTTGCCCATGGGTTTGAGTCGCGGCGGGTATACTCTGGGGATGGATGACAAGAATCCCTATCGGCCGACCCGCTGCCCACCCAAAGAGCCTCAACCGAATTATCAGGTTCGCAAAGTTATCTTCTGGATCATCCTGTTCTTTCCGGTCATCGCAGTATTGCCCCGTGCAGTGTTGGCACTGATTGACCTTATTCGCTAAACCCACCGAACCGCCGCACCTGGCCGCGTCGCTGCAGCGGTCGTCACCGCCGGCGGGAAAAAGCTTGGCGACTCACGATTGTTTCTTTCGCTTCAACGTTTGGTTGGCGTTGATTAGCTTTTGGTGTAACTCGTCAAGGAACTCCATCGCCGTATCGTCATATCGAAATCCACGGCATTGCAGACGGAAAATTTGCTCTGCAACGGAACGCGCTAAGAGTTTCAATTCATTGGCAGTCAAATTGATCTGCGCTGTCGGTTTCTTGTCAGCCATTGGCGTTTTCAGCGTCGTAACGGGAAGGGAGTCAAAAAATGTATCAACTTCGCTTGACGGATTCCCACGATTCCCACAAACTCTGGTTTCTGCGTGGCTGTCTTGCGGGCTTGAACACTTAGCAAAGACTTCTGATCGGTTTGTTTCACCCGATCAGCGACACGGCCGACACACAATTCTTAGGCAAAATGAAAATGCAAAAGTCGCTCAATACGTCGATGTTTGTCCGAGCTGTTGACCACACATAGGTGTGGGATCCCTGCGAAAGCAGGGGAGCAAGGTAACACCGGGCGGCCAAGTGGTGACACTTGGTAGGGACGTGTGCCCTTTCGCTGTTCAAGCGTGTTGAGCGACTTTTGCTGCGCGGTCATCTACTGGCCGCAAGGGAGATCCATCCCATGAGTTGCGTTTCACTGATACAAGCCTCCAAGGCTACAGGCGTCCCGGTCGGAATTATCAGACGGATGACGTCAAAAAAGCGTATCCCCTTCAATCGTCGAAACGGTCAAGTGACTGTACGGCGGCGAGACTTCGACGAGATCAGACGGGAATACCTGGATACACCCGCGCCCGGCGATCCGACGCCAAACGAAATTCGTGATCGCGCGAAACGCGTTCTTGCAATGCGTGGTCACGATTCGCCGCTGGAAATTCAACGTCAACAGATTTTGCGTCTGTTCAATCGATATCAGCAAATGTCGGCCGCGATGATCACCCGAGAAATCGGCCGGTGA
>JAGQPO010000859.1 GCA_020426665.1 Planctomycetales bacterium | reverse complement strand
CGTCGGCAACCGACATGTAAGCCTGGACCCACAATTTGCCATATCGCAGGGCAAAGAACCCCATGATGGCGGCGAAGACCAGAAACACCAATGTGCCGATGACAATCAGTGCGGCCCAAAAGGCACCTTCGGCAAGCAACATCATGATGCAATTCCTATTCGTTTGGACTGACAGAACTTCCGATATCTTAAAGCTTGCCCAAGCCCGCTCGCAAGGTTGCCGAGATCAACTCACAAAGGTGGGAGCCAAAATCGTCTCCCCAAGTCGCTTGCCAGTCTTTAATCAAGCCATCCAAAGACTCGAAAATGACGCGTCCCTCAGCACCCCAAAGCATGCCGATCACTGACGGAGAATCGACGATTCGATCTCATCGAGGGCCGAATTGAACCAATTCTCGCGAAGAATCTGTGAAAGTAGCCATTTATTCCCGTTATCAACACGTTTTCAACTGTCCTGTTTTGAGAATTGTGCGTAATGTTACAGTGAGGTTGTCTGCCAATATTGTGCGACAAAGGCATGTTGCGGCCTTATTTAGTGCCACTCGGGTTGCTAAGTGGGGTGATTGGAAGAATTCGAGGAACCATGCCAGTGGATGCTGCGACAATGGAATGGTTGTCACAGCTCCAATGGCCAAGCGAGGAATGTGTCATGCAAGCAAATTGGAAATCCGGCGATTGGGCCGTCTACCGAAAAAGCAAAAGTGGGGCGACTCCTGGCCGTCGCGCCGCACAGGTCGTCGCATCGACCAAGGGCGAGACCTACCGCTACGTGGTTGACAAATTCTGGGTCGTGGACGAAGTCCTTAGCGACGGAAAGCTTCGCCTGGTCACAGCCAAGGGAAAGGTCCATACCATCTCGGCCGATGACCCCAATCTTCGCAGACCAGGACTGCTGCAACGGTTCCTTTGGAGAGAGCGTTTTGCCACGGTTGAAGCAAGCCGTGGACACGCCGGTCACCATCCGGCCGGCCCGGCAGTTGGAGCCTAAGCCACGCTGCTACCAAAGCACGTTTGTCTACTCAGTAGTCGACTCAGCGGTCGACTCAGCCCGACTCGCCAATTCGGCGAGCCGGGGTTCATATCAGATCGGCCGACTTGATCGCGACGCGTCGGCACAACCGGATTAGCCGGACACCTAGATCAAGATTCTCTATTAAATCCGATTCAATCGTCTCCATCGGAATCCGATAGTCTCACAAAGTGGGGGGAGAGAGTCCTCAAGCAAAGGTTGTCGAAAGAAGGCGACCGAATCGATTCTCGTAGGGTGCGAACCGGGGAAGTGCCGTGCAGCAATTCAAATGGCTGATCGCGACAGGTGTTTCGTTGATGCTGTGGTGCACCATCGCTGACCAATCCGTCGGCCAAATGCCATTATCCCAGAGCCTCTCTGCACACTCCCAAGACCTCTTTCGCCCTTACGTTTCTGTGGGGGCCCGCCCCAGCGACAACGACGTTCGACTGCATACGGACATGTTCATCCCGCTACTTTGGGACGAATCCAGCTTGCTCTTTGCCGATGTCCGCGGACAGTTCGCCGATGCCGGAGGCGGCGAAGGTAACTGGGGTTTGGCATTCCGGCACCTGCTGGAACATGATTGGATTTTTGGGTTGTACGGGTTTTACGACATCAAACAATCCGGTAACGGCAATTGGTTTCAACAGGGAACGATTGGCACCGAGCTGTTGAGCTATCGATACGACTTGCGCGCCAACGTCTATTTCCCTGAGGACGGATCCCAGTCTGCGGTTGCCCCCACGGCGGTGATTTCCAACGGAAACCTGGTTGTTCAAAACAACGAAGAACGAGCCTACTATGGATTCGACGGTGAATTCGGTGCACTACTTTGGCGCAATCCGAAGTGGTTTGATAGCGAGGTCCGTGGCTTCGCCGGCGCCTACTCGTTTGATACCGACTCGGCCAACGCACGCCAAATCGCCGGATCGCGTTTGCGCGCCGAATGGCGTTCGTACGATCTGCCGTGGATGGGACTGGACTCACGCTTGACCTTTGGCGCGCAATATCAACACGACGCGGTGCGGGGCGATCAGACCGCTGCCATTGTTTCTGTCCGATTGCCGCTGGGGACCGACCGCGGGCGATCACGCAGAATGTGTTACATGCAACGCCGCATGACAGATGTCATTGTCCGCGATATCGATATCGTCACGCGGGCGACGCCAACGGCAGGAGGCCAAGAGGCAGCCCTTCACGCCGAACAGGGCTTTGCGATCGGTTCGGTTACCGTCGTGGACGCAAACACTCAAAACGTCGCAGCCGTGATCGCCGGTGCGACAAGCGACACAGTGATCATCGACGGCGCCGCCGGCGATCTGGAAATCACCGATTCGATTGCCCTTCAAGACGGACAAAACCTGCTCGGCGGTGGTTTCACCGTTCGAGGCGCCGACACAGGCGTGCTGGCAAGATTCGGGACCCCAACTCACTTGCATGGCATGGACGACAGCCAGTCGGTGATCGTGCTAGCAAATAACACCAACGTCGGCCATTTCGAAATCGACGGAGGATTGCATGGTGTATCCAGCTTCAACGGCACGGACTACGACGATTTGTCGAACGTCCACGTGTTTGATACCGACGTCCAGATGGCCGCCGACAGTGGGTTCCGTTTCGCAGCACTGGACAGTGCCAGTTCGATCGAACGTAATCAAGCATCGGACAACGCGGGCTCCGGATTTGAAATCGACGACAACCTGGGCGTTGTCTCGCAAAACACGTCTCAAGGCAACCTCGCATCCGGATTCTCCATCACGTCCAACAGTGGAACCGTCACAGGCAACCGGACTCTAGGAAACGACAGCTACGGTTTCGTCTTTGCTGCCAACTACGGCGAAATCACGAGTAACGAATCAATCGCAAACACCTTATCGGGTTTTGGAGTGAATTATAACGAAGGCGAGATCAGCGGGAACGAATCGACCGACAATGCGTCTTCGGGTTATTTCGTGAACACCAACAATGGGCACGTGGTCAACAACGTGGCCTTTGACAACTTCCTGGACGGTTTCTGGTTCGAAGACAACTACGGCACGATCGCCGACAACAAGGCGTTTGATAATTTTGAAGACGGATTCACTTTCAACGACAACGCCGGAACGATCAGCGGAAATTACGCTGCGATCAACTCGTTCAACGGATTCATTTTCCGCAACAACTTCGGAACGTTCCAATCCAACATCTCCGAACAAAACGGATCGAACGGGTTTGACTTCAAACACAATTCGGGAACGTTTACTGAAAACCAAGCGATCGGCAATTCCGACGATGGCTATGATTTTTCCTACAACCTTGACACGTTCACCAGTAACGAAGCGATCGGCAATTTCAACGACGGCTTTCAGTTCTATGGAAACAACGACCTGATGTCCGGCAACCGAGCCATCGGCAACGCGGAAGACGGCTTTTACTTCGCCGAAAACAATGGATTGTTCGACGGAAACTATGCCGAGGGCAACTTCGATGACGGCATCGACATGATCGAGAACTTCGGAACGGTCTCCAACAACGAATCCTATGACAACCTGGACCAGGGTTACACGGGACTCAACAGTGGCACATCAATCAACAACGTCGGCAGCGGCAACGCCGGCGGCGACGATTTCTAACGTCGACAAAGCGCTAGTCACATCGGTGATTCATGATCTTGATCACAATCGAGTCAAGACGAGGCGATCACTAGCGCAATCAAAAAGATCAGAAGAGCCCAGCAAACGCCACCGACCAAGATGAACTTTGCATACTCGCGCCGACAAACAACGCGGCCTTTGCGAGGGCGATCAGGATACAAAAAGACTGGAACGGTTTCGCCGTCACGGTAAAAGGACGGTGTTGTCTCCATCGGCATTCGGGTGCGATACGTCTTGCCGTCGAATTTGTAACTAGCCTCTGCAGCGTAATTTGTGTTGTTGCCGTCCCGTTTCCGGGTCGTGACTTTCATCACTCGAACAACGCCCGTCACCTTCTGACCACGCTTCTTGATACGCATCAATAAAAACAACTGAACCGACGCAAAGATCGCTGGGATCCCCAAGACCGCACTCACGAACGCGATTGGAATCCAAATGTTTTCCTTCATCGTCTCCTTCTCTCAATTTCGCCCATCCGGGCTAGCTTCACATCTCGATTGAGGATTGAGTGTGACACGGCGTGGGGTGGCTAGCGATCTGTGCCAATTCAATTTTTACGGTAGCGGAAATCTTCAAGAGTTTCCTGGTGGAGTCAGGAATCGCCGAAAGTCTTGACGACTTCCGCTACGACGCCAACCCCTAAAAGCAAAGGTTGAG
>JAGQPO010000858.1 GCA_020426665.1 Planctomycetales bacterium | reverse complement strand
CATTGCGCCATGCAGAGCATGACGAAGGGTAAGTGTGATGTCGTGATCTTTACGTTTTCAGCAAGCACCTGTACGTGAAGACGCAAAATTCGACGGACTGGAAGTCCGTCGTACAAGCGGCGGTTAACCGTAGTATTTACTCTGGACGAACCAAGGGTTCCGCGGCGACACTCCGTCGCCGCGGGGCTTTCATCCGGATCTGCGCGTGGAGTTATGCCAAGTCGGCGTCGGTCAGCATCTCGGGGCCGGTTGACCGAGATTTACGCCCCCGTTTGAACAGGAAGAAAATCGCCGCCGCCGCAACGACCAACAACGTCCCACCCAACAACGGGCGATAGAAAAGCCAGGCGACACCGATCACCGTCATCGATCCTGCAATGGTCAGCAACCCGGCGACGATGGCCGTCCCAAAACCGACCAGCGAGCCTGCAATCGGCAGAACATCCGCCAAGACAACGAGCGGGCGAAGCAGCAGCGTTAACCCCAGGAACATCACAAATGTTCCGACGCCACGCAGCACCCAGGTGAACATTCGGTTGGTCGCTTCCTCCTGGGCAATCATTTCGGCGGCGCTGAAGTTGCCGACTCTCAGCACATTGATGGTCGTACCAGACTGTGTTGCATAGGGCTGGAACGATTCACCGCTCTGTTGACTTAACAGACTGACGGTTTGCACGGGCGTCGCGGTAAACCAAATTCGAACGTCACCGATTTGCGGCGGCCCCAGTTCACTGGCACCGCCAGCCGGGGATGCAGCCGGCAACGGCTGAGCGGTTACTGAAGCAGGTTCTTGGGCCGGTTGTTTGGCTTCCAAGTCGATTAATTCCGGTCGGTTCGGATTCACCGCCGGTTCCACGCCGGTTTCCGGGGAACCGGGATCCGGCTGATCCAACAACGCCGTTGGCTGCGCGGCCGGTTGTGACTTTGTTGCCGAAATATAGATGCGTGCGGCGCCGTTTGGCCCGTCTTTTCGAATCGTCGCCCGATCCCTGTACGCTTCCGGCAGATTCGATTCGCTTAGCTCGACCGGATCTTGTCCAGAGATCATTCCGATCAAAGAGTCTGGAAGTCGGAATTGTCCCAGAGAAACATTTTTCGCTTGTTCGCTTTTGTCGGCGAATAACACCTGGTTCGGGTTTTGGTGCGTCTCGGCTTCGTCAAACTCTCTTGAATCAATGAGGCCGCTGTACCAACCCTTGTCGTACGTAAAGGTTGTGGTGGTACGCGTGCCGCCGCCGATTTTCTTTTTAGTTTCTCGATCTTCGTCTTCGCTCCATTGATACATTTCGACGTGCCGGTCCAGCCGAATGCCGTTGAATTCGATCGCAAAGTCATCGTCACGCAGCACATCCGTTGTTTGGACATCACCCGATGTATGGACAAACTTTCCGTCATTCCCGGAATCGATCGCATCGGGTTTGATATCGACAACAACTTTTGCGCCTTCCTTCAACCCCTGTGCGGTTCTGACCGCGCGTCCCTCGTTCCAGAATAGGATGGGGACCGCGACAACCGTCAACAACCCTCCCACCAGAATCCCCTTGAATGCACCGCCGATTCGTCCGAACCAGGATTCTTCGGTAACACGTGTCCCCATGAAAGCAAACCTCTATCCGAACAAATTTATCAAACACGAAACGAACACAACGTTTTACGCGAAGGCGGCCCGCAGCATCGCAAGGCTTTTCGGGATCGCCGTCTCGTGCGACTCCTTGCCTTCGAATTCCAACGAGATGTAACCCTGGTAATTGACGTCCGCAAGGATTTTGGCAACGCGGTCATAATCGATATCCAGCGTGTACCACGTCCCGCCACCATAATAGGTTTTAGCTTGAACGAACACCGCCTCGGGAGCCAATTGTGCGTATTGGGAATATTGGTCTTCCAGGAAATTGCCGGTGTCCAATGTGGCTCGCAACCATGGCGAATCAATCTCGTTGATCAACCGCAAAACGCCGGATG
>JAGQPO010000857.1 GCA_020426665.1 Planctomycetales bacterium | reverse complement strand
GAATCGTCGAAAGTCTTGACGACTTACGCTACGGCTGGAATCCTGATTCTTCCTTGTGATGGGGCATGATCCGTCGCAATGCCATCGAGATGCCCCTCGGTAATAGGCCCCCCCAACCATCGATCAGTGATGTGGGGCCGCTGGCGGTTGTCCCCCATTCCACAAAATCTTGCCTCATCGGACACGCTGTGGTCTTACGCGAGACAAAGGTTTTCTTCGGACAACCATTCTGATGCGAAGTGAGTCTCGATGCGGCTAAACAGACGAAAACTATTGATTGGTGCGGCGAGTGGCTCCGTAGCGATGACGGTCTCGCCCGCGCGGACGATGGCGGACAATGCGTTCGGATCCGGTCCGTATGTCATTTCCAAGAAAACGCCGACGCTCCGAGTACTTGGCACACACGTCACACTTCAGGAACCATTACGACGGCAGGCCGAAAAGGACCTGGGGATCAGAATCGAGTTCCAGCCAGGGGGCAGCGCCGCTGTGCTACATCAGGCATCGACACGTCCCGAAAGTTTCGATCTCTATGAGCAGTGGTCCAACAGCCTTAGACTTCTGTGGCAGGCCGGCTCGATTCAACCGATTGAGACCCGTCGGCTGATCTATTGGGATGAGATAAATAGTCTGACAAAGACTGGAAGGCTGACACCGGATAGTCGCATCGGCGCCGGGGATGCACCCCACAAATTGCTGTACGTCCAGCCGGACGGCTCGCTCGCTTCGTCACAGTCGGACGAGGTCAGTTTCTTACCGTACGTTCACAACGTCGACTCATTCGCATATGACGCTTCCGTTGTCCCTCGGGGCGAGCCCTACAAAACGGAAAGCTGGGGTTGGTTGCTTGATCCTCGATGGGCGGGGAAGGTTGCGTTGGTAAACGAACCGACGATCGGTTTATTCGACGCAGCGCTCGCGGTGCAATCGCTGGGTTTGGTGGCGTTCGAAGACATTGGCAACATGACCAAGCAAGAAATCAGGTCGTTGTTCAAGGTGCTGATCAAACTTCGCCGTGAAGGGCACTTCCGTGGAGTTTGGAACAGTGTTCCCAGGTCCGTCGAATTGATGCGTTCGCGTGAAGCCGTGATCGAGAGCATGTTTTCTCCCGGCGTTTCGGCGTTGCGCGGAGACGGAGTGAATTGCATCTATGCCGCTCCCAAGGAAGGATATAGAGCCTGGCACGGAGTGATGTGCCTTTCTGCAAAAACAGAGGGGCGATCAAAAGACGCCGCTTATGACTTCATGAATTGGTGGCTGTCGGGATGGCCGGGTGCATTCATTGCCCGACAAGGATACTACATCTCCAATCCCGAGCGTTCACGTCAACAGATGTCAGTTTCGGAGTGGGATTACTGGTACGGAGGCAAACCGGCAGCGGTCGATCTGCTGGGCACCGACGGTCGCGTAGTCGTACGAAAGGGCGAACTTCGCAGCGGCGGCAGCTATGAGCGCCGATTCAGTAACATCGCGGTGTGGAACACGGTGATGGAAAACTGGATGGATACGCTGCCCGCTTGGAACGAATTCTTGACGGCCAACTAGATGGGCACCGACGGTAAACCTGATGTTTCAGCTTACGCTCAAACGAAAAATCTTCCTCGGCTTCGGTCTGATTTTTCTGCTATTGTTCGCCAACGTGCTGGCAGTCTACTTTGGTTCCAACCGGATGAGCAGCGAAATAGGCAGGATGAGTGCCGTTGCCAGCGTCAACGCCACGGTGTTGGGACTTGACCGTGATATTCAAGAATTGCGACTGCGTGTTGACCGATTTGTCCAATCCGGACGCGAATCGCAATCGAGTGCTGCGGCCGAAATCTTTGATCGCCTGCGCGTCAAAATCGAGGATACCAAGAAGGATCACAACGATCCAGAAATGGACAATCTGTTCGACCAAATCAGTCTGCGACTGAAGGAGTACTCATCACATTTTGAGAGCGTCATTTCTGAAAGAAAATTACGGCAAGACTTGGTATACCTGCAATTGCCCGGACTTGCGAAAGGTATTCAATCTCAATTTGCAGCATTATCCGACACTCTAGAAACAGATTCCTTTTCTGAACAGGCGCGGATCAGTTTAGCGCGGTCCCAGTCATCGTTTTCCGAGACCGAAAAGTATTTGCTGCGGTACTTTGAAAACCCGGACGGCGAACTGGTCGAATTTGCAATTGAATCGATTGCCACGACCGTCTCGCATCTTGAATCAAGTGAAATACCCGAGGAACGAATCAAGTCACTCGTTGATTCAATCGCGAATTATGAGCGGGTTGGCATGAGAGCGGTTCAAGCGACCCGCAGCTATCTGTTCTTGCGTAACGTCTTGATTGCGGGTGAGGAATCGGAGGTGTCTTACTATTCATCGAAGCTTCGATCGCGCGCGGCCGACCGCAAGCATCTCATCGCATCTCAACTGGAGGCAACCTCCAGTCACGTTCGAACCATTTCGTGGGTCATTGCATTCACGGCCTTTGTCATGTCAGTGCTGATTGCGACCAGGCTTGCGATCTTAATCGTCAAACCGATTTCCGACCTTACGGCAACATTCGAAACGTTGTCCAGTGGATGCGTGCTGACCGCCGTACCGGGAAGCGATCGTTGCGACGAAATCGGAAAGATGGCTACAGCGGCTCGTATCTTCAGCGACCAAAACCGGCGAACGCGTGAATTGTTGGCTGAATCGCAAAAGCTGGGAAGCGAGTTGCACAAAAAGGCAGCCCTCTTGGAAGCGACAAACGAAGAATTAGACGGCTTTGCCTATGTCGCATCACACGATTTGCGTTCGCCACTGCGCGGCATCAAACACTTGGCACAGTGGATCGAAGAAGACATGGGTGGCAATCTTTCCAGCCAGGGGTCGGTCTATCTGGACAACTTGAAGAAACGCGTTTCAAAACTCGAAGTCCTACTCGAGGATCTGCTGAATTTCTCACGCGTCGGCAGGATCAATCCACCTAAGGAAATGGTGGATGTTGCGACTCTCCTGGAAAACATCGTCTCAATGGTGGATAACCCCAACGGTGTCAAAATAGAGTGGGACCCGAACTTGCCGGTTTTTAAAACGATTCGACCTCCGCTGGAACAAGTGTTTATGAATCTGATCGGTAACGCGGTCAAACACAATGACAAACTTGAAAACGGTAAGGTGGCGATTTCGTGCGAGCAAGAAGGCGATCGTTATCGATTCAGTGTGCGTGATAACGGACCTGGAATCAGTTCTTCCAACTTTGAACGCATTTTCCAGATGTACCAACGAGTCGGCAGCAGAACCGTCGAAGGAAGTGGGATGGGACTTGCGATCGTCAAGAAACAAGTCGAACTCTTCGGCGGCACGGTAAAAGTGGAGTCGGCGGAAGACTGTGGGGCGAGTTTCCATTTCACGTGGCCGGTTGAACCAGATGAGTTCTCTGCGGACCGAGAGACGCGTCAGTCACATTTCGCAGCGTCATGCGAGGTGACAGTATGAGTCATCCTGAGGCCGTCATCTTGGTCGTCGAAGACGACTTTGTCGATGTGGAAATCGTGAACCGTGCCGTCGCGAAGCGTGGATTGCAGGCGACAGTGTTGTCTGCTGCCGATGGAAATGCGGCTCTAAAGATACTGCGATCCGACGCATTGTCGCCGGAGCAACGCTGCAGAACGGTAGTTTTTCTTGACATCAACATGCCGGGCATGAACGGACATCAATTCTTGGACGAACTCCGATCGGATCCGAGTTTGCAGCAGACAATCGTGTTCGTGTTGACCACATCGGATCATCCGCGGGATATTGCCCGGGCATACCAAAAGAATGTTGCAGGCTATTTCTTGAAATCAAAATTGGACGGCCTGATGCAGGCTACCGCCATCTATTTGGAAAACGCCCTATTTCCGTCAATCGGGTTGCCTGGTCCCCAGTGAACTTGCTTAGGACATCTGGCGATTGCCCCGGCTCTAGAAGCCGCCAGTGACTTGACGGTAGGCTTCGATGATTTTCGATCTGGGGGTGCGAAGATCCCAGATTGCACGTGATTCGATCTTGACGTCAAAATCTGGGCTCGCGGCGCGAACGTCCGCCAAGCGGGCGATCTCTTTCTTGGCTTCTTTCAGTCGAACATTTGCGTTAGACGTCAATGAACTGGACGCTAACCACCATTGGTTCGGCATGTTTTGAATCAGAAGCTCGTCGTTGTCGGTCAGATACGTCAACAACAGCTCGACGTCGCGCTTTTCCGCCGGGCTGGAATCTTCGTTCATGCAAAACGAAAGAAGCTGGATGTACCGCATCGGTTCGGAATGCAACTCCAGCCATCGCGGGAAAATCTCTGGGCTGTCCACCGTCGGAATATCAAACCAAAAAATTGAGCCCAAGCCGACTTCCGATTCGACGTGCAACTGGCCAAGATTCAGGCGACAGAATCTTGCGGCAATGGACAATCCAAGTCCCAACACTTTATCATCCGGCTCGGTGATCAGTCCCGGGCGGGCAAATCTGGCAGCAAGTAGGTCTCGGTGCTGGGGCATGATGCCGACCCCATTGTCGGTCACTCCGATTCGAATGGTGCTGCTGGAATGGTCGTGCCGAACCCAAATGCTGACGTGTCCCGATTCACGACATGCGTTAATCGCGTTGATGCCGATGCCGGTTAATACGCGGCACGCCTTTTGTTCGTCACAGTAGGCGAAAGGTACAGCAAGGTCGCCTTTAAAATCCAAAGTCACTTTGCTCATCGCGGCCCGCTGAGACAGTGAAGTCCTGGTTTGATCCAGAATGTCGCCGACCGAACAGGTTCGACGACAGACGTCAAGGATGCCTGAATCGAGTTTGCTTGAATCAAGCAGATCGTCAAGCTTGGAATTTACATCGTCGGTACGTATCATCGCCTTTTCAAGCATCGTCGCCTGTTCGGTGTTGATACGTCCCGCCAATCCGTCACGCACGATCGACACGTGCTCCTTGATGACCGTCAGCGGGCCTCGGATGTCGTGCGATGCTTTCGCCAAGAACTCGTGACCGGTCTGGTACAGTCGTTCAAGTTTCTGGTTGTCCCGTTCTTGAGCTTCGGATTGTTCTTTCAGCAGAAGGTGGCTGGTCTGAAGTTCCGCAGTGATCCGATTCATTTCGTTAATTGAACGTTGACGCTGCAACGCGTGCTCGATTGCCTTCCGTGTCCAGCTGCTGTTGGCGTCCGATTTGGGCAGATAATCTTGCGCACCAGCGTCCAGGATTTCCTGCTCCATCGTCTCATCGTTCAAACCAGACAAAACAAGGATCGGTGCTGAATCACAAACCTTCCTGATTCTCGTGACAGTCTCTAATCCGACAGAGTCAGGCAAATGCAGGTCCGTCAATACAACGTCAAAGGACCGCGATTCCATTTCCTTGATCGCCGCACCCAACGATGTGGCGTGTGAAAGTGCAAAACGATTCCGCCAGTGTCTCAGATTTCGAGCCAGGTGCATAAAGTCAACGTCATCATCTTCGATCACCAGTACATTCAGCTGGGATTCGTTGTCGACTTCGTGCTCTTTTTGGATAGTGGGAACGGGCGCGGCGGAAGTCGGCTGATCGAATGACGCACCGATTGAAGGGGGGGCAGCAGTGCCACCGTCGGATGGCGAAGGTGTATTGGTGAGGAATGGTGGATTCGAATCGATCATTGCAACGAACATCTCGAGAAAGCTTTGCACAACACCTTTGTTAATCGGTTAACGCGGCACCAAGAGTGCAGTCGCCAAGCCTTGCATGGTTGGGTTTTGGAACCAAAATGGGATTCTCCACCGAACATTAACCCTCAAATGAGACGGTGCAAACGCAAATCGAAACTGG
>JAGQPO010000856.1 GCA_020426665.1 Planctomycetales bacterium | reverse complement strand
CCGGTGAAGGCCACGTGATCACGGCCCGGTTCAGAACGCGTCTGGTCGAGCAGATGACGCGAGTCATGCTGGCCGACGGCAATGAGATCGCGGGAACAACGGTTCACCCGGTTTGGTCAGCAGATCGTCAAGACTGGGTTGCACTATCAGAGCTGCAAGTCGGTGAACACCTGCAATCGAGAAGTGGTACGATAGAGATCCTCAGGGTCGAGAGCTTCGAATGGCGTCAGCCGGTCTACAACCTGGAGATCCACGCCGAAAACGTCTACGAGATCGGCAATGCTGGAATCCTAGTCCATAACACAGGCGTGAATGACTGCCCTGGCAATGCCTCAAGCAGTGTAGGGAGAGACGCAGGTCCAAAGAACTTTGAAAAGAACAACCCGCAATACAAAGGAACTCACGAGATCCATCACTCGCGTGAATGGAACGTTTTAGAGCGATATCCCGGTACATTTAGTCCGGCTGAACTTAATTTAGAAAGCATGATGCGCCCAATTCTCAAGGGCCTAAAGCCCCAAGGAAAGTCACTACACGGTTCGCATACACGGAAGAGTTGGGACGTGTTTCAACGGCAACTTAAGGATCGCTTCGACAGCGGTGAGATTTCGGTCGAGACGATGCAAAAGCTCATCAACTGGCATGCCGACTACATGGATCGAATGTATCTGGGAATTAACTAATGGAATACTTCGTAATGGATTTCACGACCGCTCCAGCGGGGGAAAGCGAAGACTTAGACTACGTTCCGCGTGAGACCTGTGTCATATGCGGCCTGCAAGCTGTGCCAATATCGAATCAATATCTTGTACCTGAAGATACCGTTGCTCAGTTGGATCTAGAAACGGAAGACCAGGGTTTGCCCGACATTTTTGAAGCAGCAGGGATGCTTGTAACCAAGGATTTTCTCGCAGAGGAATAGAAATCTGCGGGGATTTCTGGGTTTGATATTCGCCCAGTGAACATTACAAACATTGATGCCGATGCGCCAATTGATGGCTACGTTTGGCTTGCGATTCATGGCAGATGTGAAACAAACCCGGTGTGGCGTAGAGTTACTTCACGTTGCCCGAGCTGTCAGATGGAAAAAACGGAGCCGGTCGAATCCAGTATTCGCAAGGTTGTGATTCAGAAGCCGTTACCGTCCACCGACTTTTTTCGAAGCAGAGAGCGTAATGCTGGCACTATGGTGTCAAGCAAATTACGCGGCATGTTACTAAGCAGACGCCCGAACCAAGTAGAGTTCAAGGCAATTCAGCACGAATAATTTGATAAGTGAGAAAAGGTGAGAGAGAAAAGCTCTGTCATAGCCGAACTTCGTTATGCTCCTGATTACGTGATGCGCGCGTTGGGAGAAAAATTGCTGGCGATGTCGAAATCGATTTCTGCCGTTCGACTATTGTGAGTTCGTTAATCTGTTCAAGCATACTGGAGTTCACGATGATGTTGATGATTGCTCGCTCGATGGCTTTCGGATTTCTCTTTCTGGCCGGAACCTTATCGGCACAGGAGAGTCCGTCGTTTCCTCAGCCCACCACGGAGCATCAATGGCTGGAGAGGTTTTCGGGCACCTGGACAACAAGTTGTTCGGCCAAGATGGGGCCCGATCAGCCCGCCCAGGAATGCAAGGGAACGCTAACTTCAAAGATGGTCGGCGGCTTTTGGTTGATCAACGAGACGAAGGGTGAATGGTCGGGGATGCCGATGATCGGTATTCAAACGATCGGATACGACAAAGACAAAGAAAAGTATGTCGGAACATGGGTCGATTCCGCGACTTCGTTCATGTGGAAGTATGAGGGCTCGGTCGACAAGGGCAAAACGACGCTGACGCTTGAAGCCGATGGGCCTAATTTCTTTGCCCTAGGAAAAATGGCAAAGTTTCAGGACATCTACGAGTTCAAATCGGACAACGAAATTGCGATGACATCGCAAATGCAAAGTGACGACGGCAAATGGATCATTTTCATGTCGGGAACGGCGACGCGTAGCAATTGAC
>JAGQPO010000855.1 GCA_020426665.1 Planctomycetales bacterium | reverse complement strand
TTCGGGCCTCGTGCAGTGTCGTCGTGTGCGCCCGTACGCTGGCGCGAAACGGCTAATAACATTGAAAGCTCGATAATCAAACGACATCGGCCGGTTCTCGCGGTCGTTCGGGCCTCGGGCCTTGGCTCAGGCAGGCGGGTCTCAAACCGCGGCGTGCTGTGATTCTTCGCTGGCAATCATTTGGGACAGAATCTCTTTCAGAGAGACGCGGATATCCCATTCGGGATAATCACGGCGAAGTTTGCTGAGGTCGCTGATGTAGCAGATATGATCGCCTTTGCGATTGTCCTCCCCCAAAGTGTACTGAATTTTGTGACCGCCAATCTCTTCGATCATCGCGATGCATTCCAGGACGCTTGCAGCGTTTTCTCGCCCGCCGCCGATGTTGTACACCTCTCCCGGACGCGGATTGTTTGCAAACGCCTCGAACGCTTTGACGACGTCGCTGCATTCGATTTGGTCGCGCACTTGTTTGCCTTTGTAGCCAAAGATCGTGTATGGCTTTCCCGCCACCGCGACATGAACCAGGTAGCTCAGAAAGCCGTGCAGTTCGACGCCGCTATGACTGGCACCGGTCAAGCATCCACCGCGAAACACGCCGGTCTTCAGACCAAAGTACTTGCCGTATTCTTGGGCCAGTACGTCGGCCGCCGTCTTGCTGGCTCCAAACAGCGAGTGCATCGTTTGATCGATGCGGCAGGATTCGTCGATGCCGTCGTAGTCCTCTTCACGGGCGTATTCCCAACGCGTTTCCAATTCCTTCAGCGGCAATTCGTTGGGCGCGTCGCCGTAGACCTTGTTGGTGCTCATGTGGCAAAACACTGCATCGGGCGCGTGCTGGCGAGTCGCTTCCAAAAGGTTCAGCGTGCCGTTTGCGTTGACTTCGAAGTCCAAAAACGGAATCGCGGCCGCCTTGTCGTGAGACGGTTGGGCAGCACAATGGATGATCAGGTCCGGTTTTTCGTTCTTAAAAAGATCCAAGATCGCTTCGCGGTCGCGGATATCGATTGACACTGTGCGAAAATGATTTGTCTCTGATTCCAGTCTGGATTGATTCCACTTGGTGCTTCCGTCCGGCCCAAAGAAGGTTGCCCGCATGTCGTTATCGATGCCGATGACTTCATCGCCAGCAGCGTCCCAATGCCGAACCGCTGCTGAACCAATTAAACCGCTGGAACCTGTGACGATGACACGCATGGATCAAAAAACTATCTGAATGGGGGAGGGATTGCCGTCGCGAATTTTTTGTTGGCCCATTGGGGGCGGAACAGGTCTCGCGATTGATCGGTATTGTAGTTGACCGATCGGAGATGAAAATCGCCAATGGTCGATCCTGTGGCCCCCCCAAAGCATTTGCCCGTACACCACGCATACCCTGAATATTCGGAATGGAAGATCAAGTGAATCAACCCATCGTGATCGTCGGCGCCGGGCTGGCGGGGTTGGTCTGCGCCAAGCGATTGGCTGCGGCAAATCGCCCGGTCGTGCTGCTAGAAGCGAGTGACCGCGTCGGTGGCCGTGTTCGCACAGACGTTGTCGACGGATTGAAAATTGATCACGGGTTTCAAGTTCTATTGACCGGCTATCCGGCGTGCCGAGAGATGCTGGACTACGAATCGTTGCGTCTGCGCGCATTCGAGCCCGGGGCGCTGATCCGAAAGAACGGTCGTTTTGCAAAACTCGGCGATCCGTGGCGACGTCCGGGGCAACTGTTTGCAACGGCGACCAGTCCGGTCGGATCGTTGATGGACAAGGTCAGGATCGCTAAAACGCGAGGCATCGCAAGGCGCGGGACGCTGGAAGAACTTTATCAGCGCACCGGCCAATCCACCGAGTCGCGGTTGCACGCATTGGGGTTTTCCGATGCAATGATCAACGAATTCTTCCGCCCCTTTCTTGGCGGTGTCTTTTTGGACGAGTCCCTTTCAACATCCAGCCGAATGTTTGAATTTGTGTTTCGGATGTTTGCCGCCGGTGAGATCGCAGTTCCCGCCGATGGCATGTCAGCGATTCCACGACAACTTGCTGATGCGTTGCCTCGGGGGACGCTGCGATTAAATACGACTGTTGGCGGGATCGATCACCAGGTCGGCGGCAGTCGAGTTCATTTGACCGACGGCAGCTATCTGGATGCATCGATCGTGGTAATCGCCACCGAAAGTAACGCGGCCGCACGATTACTCGGGGCACCCGAGTTGGCGACACAGTGGAACGACGCAACCACTCTTTACTTCGTCGCTGATCGATCTCCCCAGAACAGTAAGATGTTGATGTTGCGGGGCGATGAATCCGGACCGATTCAATCGGCCGTTGTACTCAGTGACATTGCTGCCGAGT
>JAGQPO010000854.1 GCA_020426665.1 Planctomycetales bacterium | reverse complement strand
AGTTCGCGTGCTCGATTTGATCCGGTCGGTCTCAACGATGCTCCAGAGATACAACGATCTTCTCTGTTTTGCTTCTACCACGGCTGCGTTTGATCGCGGAGCGATCAACGACTATTCGCTTTTCGTAAAAGCCGCGAGAAGCCGTTTGGCGTTGGACTGAATCTTCACTTCACTCGGCTGGCTGGCATTGAATTGCAGCACTTTCTGCAGCTGTTCCACCGCCTCCGAGTTTCGAGCCTGCTGCTGAAGGGCACATCCGAGACAAAAATGATCCGTCATCGTCGGTTCGATTTCAATCGCGCGCCGGAACGCCGTTTCAGCTTCACCAAACAACTTTCGGCAAAGCAAAGCGTTACCGTATAGTCGCCACGATGCACCGGTGTCGGCGTCTGCCTGCACAAGCTTTCCTGCAACCTGGATCGCAGCGTCAAATCGTTGATGGCGAAACAGGATTTCTGCAAGTCCTCTCATTGCACCCACATGCTCGGGACGTACCTCAAGGACTTGGCGGTAACTTGACGTCGCTTTCTCCCACTGTTCTTCGTCTTGCAGCATCTTGCCGCGATCGTACACCTCGGCAATCGACAGCGGATCAAGTCGGCGGTGTAAATTCAGCCGCGACGACGTCCGAACCAAAAGGTTCTTGATACGTACATCGGTGGCCCCATAGTAATACTTATAATCCTCATCGCCGCGCATGAAGTCATAGGTCTTGATGCCGTGCTGGATTGCCCAGCGGATACTGTGCCCGTGTAAGACGAGTCCGGGCGGCGGCAGTTTCCAGTTCTGGTCCCTACCGGTCGCCTTGACGAACATCGCGTTTTTATTGCGGTCAACGTAGGTCCCAAGAGCAGCCACAGGCGTTTCGCCGTTCCACAACATCGGCAAATACAGATCACCGGCCTGGGCCGCAGCCAGCAAGATCTCTTTGAACTTGCGCGCCAGAGAGTCGATCCTGTCACCCTTCTTCTCAGCCCACATCTGCCTCCAAAAGCCGACCAGGATCTCAACATCACGTTCGTGCGTCGCCGGCAGCGACTCCGTGACTCTCAACTCGGATGATCGTTCCACCATCCGCAAGAATCGTCGCAGCTTATGCCGCTTGTTGGAACTCAGCTTCTCCGTCAGATACTGGTCAAAGTCGTCGGGAAGATCCACGTAGGGACAGATGTCGTTGTCCACACCATCTTCGTTGCGGCCGCGGGGACGATCTTCGATGACAAACGCAGCGTCCTTGAAGGGCTCCAGAAACAACTGCAACCGCTGCTCCGACATGCGAATCTGTTTCAGTTCCAACTGGGCCCAGTCTTGTTGTTGTATCGCGCGTGCCAGGCTTGGAATCGCGGTCGAATCGTAATCCGGCACACAGATTAAACCCGAGTAGTCGGCCCACAGAACAAAACCAGGCATGACGAGTTCGTTGCATAAGACCTGATGTCGCTTGCTAACGTAGGTGGTCGTCCGCAGCGGCAGGAATGCGATGTATTCTGCGTTTGGAATGTCGGGGCGTACTGCCAAAATTCGCCAGTCTTCGCCTAGCCGATCCAGGGTGCGGGCGATCCAATCCCACGACAAAAAGTAATTCGCCTCGGAGTCCGACTCGTAGACGGCTCGCCAGTTGTCTTCCAGCCCACGAAAATCGCTCAGGGTTTCAATTAAGTCGACGTGCATTGCCACTTCATCCCCAAAAACGCCGGTCGATCACGCACCCCAACGGCATCAAAGGCGCGGTTCCCAAACAACTTCCCCTCCAGTGCTTCGTCCAGATTAAAGATTAGGTTTAAACGCGACTTGTACGACGGACTTCCAGTCCGTCGCAACCTAAATTCAAAAACTGACAGAGCACCAGCCCCCAATTGCGATCACAACCCGAATGCGTGAGTTTTGAAGTGCGCTTTTGCGTGGTGCATTGGCTTTTCACAACCCGAACGCGTGAGCGAGGGACCAGTCACCACCGGTTTTCCGCGTCTTTAGCAAAGGGTTGTCGCAAAAGCGCAACTTCAAAATGCGCCAGCGGTGGACCTGATAGGGTACCGAAAGTCCCCTGCTGTCGCATTCGCGTCCGAGAAACGAGCCAATTCTTCTGAAACAGTTCCTAAAAATGAACACGGCCTCCAAAATCGGAGGCCGTGTTTGCGTAGGAAAATCGTTTGTAGCGGAACAGCCCTGTTTACGCTAGATCGACCAGATCGGCAGCATCAATCGTCAGGTCGTTGGTGATCGCAAGTTTGCTGAAACTCGTTCCGTCCTCACGAACCTTGATCTTGATGGTGTGGGCTCCGGCGTCCAGGTTGAACAGCACATCACTTTGCGCGAAACCGTCGGTCACGGCCTGCCACTCAAACGCTCCATCTGCGGTCACATTCAGGTGCCATTCGATCCATTCGCCGCCATCGACTGCAATCCAGAACGAATTGCTGCTCAAGCTTTCGGCGTTGACCAAACCGAAAATTCGATAATCGCCGTCTTCGTCAACATTGAACGTGTAGCTGGCGGTTTGGCCCCACGGCACCCAGTTGTAGTAGGCGTTGCCGTGATCGTCCGTCGTCAGGAACTCGTTGCCATTTTCGTCGACCTGGACTTCCCACCAGCCAGACAGTGACGAGTAATCGGCGGCGTCGATAAAGATCGTGCTGGTCGTCGTCACAATCGGCGTGACTTCGATCTTGTCAATCATCGTACCGTCTTCACGCACCTTGATCTGGATCGTGTGATTGCCGGCACCCAAGTTGAACTTGACTTGATCCTTGTCCCAGCCGTGTGTGACGTCTTGCATTTCCCACTGGCTGCCGGTCACATCGGTGTGCCATTGCACCCAGTTTCCGTCGTCAACTTTCACCCAGAACGAGTTGTCGCTGTCGCTGGGGGCTTTCACCAGACCGGAGATTTTGAACTGGCCTGAGTGGTCCAGGTTGAAACTGTAACGCATTCCTCGCCCGGAAGGCGGAGCGTTGTAGTAGGACCCTGATCCGTTGTACGTCTTCATGTACTTGTCGTCAGTGCCATCGTTCTTGCTGTATCCCCACCAAGGCGAATCTTTGTCGGTGCAATCTTCCGCTTCGATGTGAACCTTGTCGTCTTTGTCATTGACCCAGTACGTTGCGTCATCGGCATCGGTGACTGTGGTCGGCGTACCAACCGCTGCAGTTCCGACGACGTCCGCAATGTTATTGAACTCGCCAACCTGGTCGGCGACGATCGCGGCTTCGAAATACCACTCTTCGTCCAGGTCCAGCAAGTTGTTCATGTTCAGGTCGCCGTCATTAAACCCGTCCATGTTTGCATCGACGGCCAAGGCAACCAGATCATCGCTGTTGTCGGCTGGTGTAGCGTTGTCGTCGACAACGACCACGTTCTCCAGCGGCACATCGCCGGTGTTGCGAACGGTGTAGCGGAACACGATGTCGTCGCCAACGTCGAAGGACGCCTTGTCGTCGCCCGTCTTGTCATCACCGGTTTTATCATCTCCGGTCGTGCCATCACCCGTTTTATCATCGCCCGACTTGTCGTCGCCGTATCCCCACCACGAGTATCCGGACCATGAATACGGGCTGGTGTATTTATCGTCACCATAGTGCGAGTCGACGTTTCCCCAGAAAGAATGCCAGCAGTCTGACTTGTCGTCGTCACCGGTCTTGTCGTCGCCGGTTTTGTCGTCGCCGGTTTTGTCATCACCAACGGGAACGACGACTGTTTTTTCGATCTCGATTCCCGGGTTGGTCAGACCATACCAATTTGCCGGATCGTCATCGGTAACTGAATTGCCGTCTCCGTCTTGTCCGGTCACCGTGGCCAAGTTGGTGTGTTGTCCGGGAGCGACCAATCCCATCGCCATGTACAACCATTCTTCACCGGGGTTCAAGGCTCCATCATGGTTGACGTCTCCGACGTTAAATCCATTCACATCCAACATCGGCGTCGGGTTAAAGTCGTCCGCGTTATCCAGCGGCGTGGCGTTATCGTCAACGACAACGACGTTAGTCAAATCAACGTCGCCTGGATTGGTGACGACGAAGGTGAACTTAACCATATCACCGGTGGCTCCGACCGGCCCAGTCGGATCATCAGCATCGACCCCCATTCTCTGGTCCATGATCGACTGTTTGATGATGTCGGAAATCGTGGCATCTCCATCGTGGCCGACACAATCCTTGTCATCGCCGGTTTTATCGTCACCAGTCTTATCGTCACCAGTCTTATCATCACCGGTTTTGTCGTCACCGCCGTACGAATCGCCTCCGGTCTTGTCGTCGCCGCCGTACGAATCATCACCCGACTTATCGTCACCGTACATCCACGAACTGATGTGCGTACGGAAACTCGTCCAAGACTCAGTCTTATCGTCGCTGCCTGCCTTGTCGTCGGTCGTCGCCCATGTATGGAAGTGGTACCAGAAACCATCCCAATTCCAATCACTCTTGTCGTCGCCCGTCTTGTCGTCACCTGTCTTGTCGTCGTCGCAACTCGAATCATCACCGGTGTCGGTTACTGGTACGACTCCGACGTAGGAAGCGTCATCGGCATCAAGGTACGTCACCCCGGTTTCGTCATCTCCGGCCGCAACCGCGATGTTGTGGTAGCAACCTTCCTGGACGGCATCGACCGCCATGAACAACCACGCTTCGCCCGGATCCAATTTTCCGTCCTGGTCGGTATCGCCGACATTGAACCCTGCGGAGGTCACCGGTGTTGGTACAAAGTCGTCGCTACCGTCATCCGGGGTGCCGTTGTCATCGATGATAGAAACGTTGGACAATTCAACGGTTCCGGTCGTCGTGACTTCATAGTTAAACGTTACTTCGTCGCCGACAACAAAGTGCGACGAACCGGACCCGTCTTTGTCGTCACCGGTTTTGTCATCGCCGCCATCCCCATCGCTCTTGTCGTCTCCGTATTTATCGTCGCCGTACTTGTCGTCGCCGGCAAATGACCATAGGTAGTGCTCGAAGTCACCCCACTTGTCGTCACCGGTTTTGTCATCTCCGGTCTTGTCGTCACCAGTCGTGTCGTCGCCGGTTTTATCATCTCCCGTCTTGTCGTCACCAACGACGGTCTTTTCAAGGTGGATATCCGTTTCACGGAAGACGCGGACCAGTTTTTCGATATCGATCGCCGGGACCGGCAATTGATAGATACCGGCGTCCCAAGTCAGATCATCGACGACACCGAGTGAAATGATTTCGGTCAGTCCCGTAGATTGATCGGCGTCACTGTCAACGGCGTCGTCGGTTCCGGCGTTCTGTCCCGTCAATGCGTAACCGGCCGGGAGTGTCGACGTCACAAATTCAACGAAGTACTCTCCCGGATACAAGCCTTCGAACAAATACAAACCATTGGAATCCGTAACATCCGTGGCGATCGGTCCGCCATCGGCACCATTGGGTTCTGCGATTCCGTTATTGTTGGCATCCACATACAGGTTAACGGTGACACCTTCGACCCCCAGCTCACCATTATCCTGGATGCCATTGACGTTGTCGTCATACCAAACGTAGTCACCCAAATTCACCGGAATCGGTTCGTTATCATCCGGCTCGATGGGACCGAGGGTTGCTTTCAGGCCACCACTAAAGCTTGACGCGAAATCGTTATTGAAGGTGGAGAACTCACTCGTAATCTTCAAACCGATGTCTGATCCAGCGAAATAGGCCGGACGTGGGGCCCCACCACTAAGCGTACCTGCAGTCGCCAAAAGCCCTCCCGTCACCGCTAAACGCATATCAAAAGCGTCTGTGGAAGATGTTCCACCACCATCCTGGAATCCAAATGCGGAGAATTTCCCCGTCAATAGGGTCCCATCGACGTCCACGATCGAATCGCCGTTAATGTCAATCGCCCCTGTAATTACCAAGTCATTTGCAGCATTACCGCTTGACCCGACTCCTGAATCGTTGATCTTGAAATTCAGATCAAACAGTTCCGTCCCCGTGATGACACGAGAAGAAAAGAGCGTTTCCTTGAAGGAAAAGAGCGTTGAAATTGCTGAGAATTCATCGCTTGCTGCGTTAAAAGTAATTCCACCGTCATTGTCCGTCGAAATTGTCGGGAACGCCGGGGCCACGCCAAGAAGAGCGAGCACCCGCCTGTCCTCGAGTGGCTGGACGAGCATTCGTCGTCGTTTGGAAATCTCTCGGCGTTTCTTTTCAGAGCGAGATTTAAGCGAGTTGCGTAAGAATCGGGGCAGTCGGCGTGAAATCATTGGTGTGACCGAAGAAACAGGTGGAAAACAACAACACCTAAAACCAAGCGTGTCGAAGCGAGCATAGTTGCCCACTCGCTAGCGGGAAGAACATGTAGACAAATTGCTACATGAGAACGCGGGAAGTGAACGGATATACCGGCTGTAGTGGTAGGAATTTGACAAAACATTTGCCTACGAGATTGCTACATCAAGGATTTTGGCCTAGCGAATAATCCTTTGACTCGACGAGCGTTTCCCACAAAAAATGCCCGATGGAAACGGGTGCAAAATAAGAACTGGGGTTCGGCGAGCAACGCTCATTGTCAACGCGTCACGACCCCATGTCGCCAAGCCGGTTCAAACGAACAAAGCAGGCGACACAAATCCTCAATGCTCCTAGGCAGCAAATGCGACGCCCAACGCAATCTAATCGAAAGAAATCGACGTGAAACCAACCACAAAACTAGTGATTAATGTGGCTCCAACCGAAGCGATCTGATCTGACGCCGAAAAATGAGGCTGCCTCAACTTAGATAACGCAGTCAGCGATGCCGAGCCGACCGACGAATGAACTTCACAATGGTAAAGCACGCCTGCGCTCTCTAGAGCGCTCGCGGAACTACGCGGACCTGAGCCTTCGACCACTTAAGATGCAAAGACCCAGACACCAAATTACCGCCGCAGATGGCTCTGGAACAGGCCGACCAATGTCAGCTGTCGCTGAGCTTGTAGTGAAGTATGTCGCCGAAAAATCAATCCCAGCCCCGAGCCCGGTAATATTTAGGACAACCTCAGAACCGAACACACTGGAGAACTGACTGTTGCTTGAGTCAAGTACAGCCTTGAATTCCAAAGTCCCCTGACTACTGAGCATAGACGCGTTTATCTCCGTAAGCGTTCCCTTAAGAAGTGGGATTGATGGAGATGTCCCAGGACCTGTCGAAGTTGTACCAGTTACCTCGAACGTGCCTCCACTCTGAAGTACACCCGAAGGAGTAATTACGGCATCCAAAGTGAAATTGACAAAACCCATTGGAGCGGACGATGGAGGCGTTATTGGGAAGTGCCCAGTCGGACTAGAGTCAATCCTGAGATTTACAGCACTCCCCTCAAGCCAAAGGACGTTTTCCGCACCTGCCCTATATCCATTCAAGCCAAGCGGATCCGAATGATCTTGGTATCTTCCATACCCACCGAATATGTCTTGAACATAAACATCCGGAAAGGGCGCCTTCATGAAGCCAGCGTTTGCTGACGCGCAAACCCAGCCGAACATGAAAGTCGCGACAACCACTCGTATTGTGATTCCCGCATGTTTAGGAAAGTGAGACATAATTCAATTTGTGATTATTAACTATTTCGTCCCTGCACGAGGTGACGAGGACCGATTTGTAGCGGAACTCTGCCAAGAGTATAAACTAACCGCTACCTTCCACAAGCAGCATTTGTCCACCACTGTGCGGGAGTGCAGTCCGCCTTCAGTGGATGCGGAAATGCCCAAACAAAACCGCACTTCAAGGCGAACCCTCGTCAAACTTCGCCAGAATAACCTGACCAGGACTCGAAAGGTACTCTTTTCTTTGTGGGAAAATCCAAGTCTTGATCACTAATTCTGTGTTAGACGCACATCCGGGTGAAACAGCGTCCGCCGAAAGTGGCATCGCGAGAGCCGCTGATCGCCCCGCCGACCAGAACGCTTAGATCGCAGAGCGATCAGCGACTTTTGATGCAGCCGAAAACCTCTGACGCACGCCAGGTTTGAACTTCAGCATCAGGTGGATGGCGTGCAATTGCTTTCGCGGAAAACGCCTCGGCGTGCCGCCACACTGCTCGCAGCGCGGTGCACGGAGAATCTGGAGGAAAACCACCAATACGCATGCCACCCAAATAAGGATGATCGAATACATAGGAATCTGCCCAGCTTTGACGAGAACGATACCGCCGAAAGATGCCCGGTCGGTCGCTATCATTAAATCGTCAACGCCCCGTCGTTACCGACAGGGTCGGTTAAGTTCCAAGTTCCAAGTTCCAA
>JAGQPO010000853.1 GCA_020426665.1 Planctomycetales bacterium | reverse complement strand
GAGTCGCTTGGGTAGATCGGGATCGGATTTCCGGCGAATCGGCAACGAACGCCTAATTCACTTTATGCCCTTTTAACCGGTAGAACACCTCATTGTCAAAATCGGTCTGCTTTTGCGGGACTTTGTTCAGAGTAAATTTTCCGGCCAATTTACGCCGCGTCATGCCGCCTTTGACCGTCTGACCGCCGGTCAAAGTGACCTCGATCATCTCACTGCTCTTGGGTTGGCCGCCGAAACAACACGTCCCCAAATCGCCGACCAGGACGAATTGACGCAACATCCCGCCGCCGCTGGACGGATGGATGTAGCCGGCGATGAAGACGTCTTTTCCGTCAATGTCGAAAGCCGTCGGCGTGGGGCGATCCGGTTCGGCAGGGAATTTTAACTTCGAAAACTTGACGCGAATGTGCCCCGGTGGGACCTCGGTCAGATAGACGTAGGTGTGCATCGAAATACCGCCGGCCAGAACAATCAGATTGGCCAGTATTCCGAACTTTGCCAGCCCCAGTCCGCTGAACTCGTTGGGGTAGCGTTTGATCGTACGAATCGCAATGAATGCAAACAGCATGCCCAAAATTGCCAGGGCCAACATCGCTTCGAACGGCGGTATCAGGCCCACCAAAGCCAGTACGAACAGCACCAGCGAGGCGATCGCACTGCGGCTGAGCGCTCGATACGGGAAATCCACCTCATCGGCGGAAGACGACATGTGCAAATCGGTAGCCATCGCAATTCGGTGACGGGCGTGTGATGGGGAACGTGGTGGGATCGGACGTCGTCAGTCCTCTATCATGACCGGAACGATTGCCCCAGTTGCGGGGCCGCCGGTCAGAACCAGGAACAAAGCCAAGACGATCGATGCTAGCGCGATTGTGATTACGTAACCCAGGTCCCAAGGGTTCGCCGCGGTAGCCAGGATTACCCCGCCACTGAAATCATCGCCAGCGATTTCGTTGCCGGAGGCTTGAACAACAGCGGCATAGCGTGCCCCAGTCCTTGGTGTCACCGGGATCGGAGCGAGGGCCGATGTTTTGTCTTCGGTGGTTTTCGGACGAACGGGAACCGGGATGGGGAAAAACGTCTTGGCGCGACGCACGGCTTCGGGATCGATTTTTTCCAATTCGCCAATCGCCTTCTCCGCTTCCGGTAACGGACAGGCACGCAGGTAATTGATGACCGGCACGCGCAACCAGTTCTTGTCTTTTTCGGCGTCCTTGAAAAGTTGTGTCAATCGATCGATCTGGCTCCAGTCGTTCCACTTGGCCAAGTCAGGGATGACCATGTCGGCAAGTTCGCTTCGATCAAGAACTTTGTGAAGTGATTCCACCAGCGCGCTGCGCGGAATGACTTTTCCCTCGGTGCCATGGAATCGAATCGCCATGATCGCCGCGTAACTTTGTGGAAACGGCGCCTTCATGTTGGCGATGAACAATTCGTCGATCAGCGGCAAACCGTCTTCGCCAGCCAGGGTCAAATAACATGCGATCAATGCATCCAGCCCTCCGGTCACACTTTTTGCAGGGTGACGTAGCATGGCCTCCAACATCGGCAGGTCGTCCTTGCCGCCACAGACGCCCAACATCGTGAAATAGAGCCGTTTGCGATCGGCACCGATCTCGGGTTGATTGACCCAGTTGATCAATTGATCATGGTCCATGTGCGGGCCAATTTTTTGGATCAGGTCATAGGGTGCCGATGCAAATTCGTCATAGGCGTCACGCGAAATCAGTGATTCGTCGTCTTCCAAGTAATCACGGAAAAAACGCAACCTTTCCACCGCGTCATCTTTAAGCTTGCTGGCTTTGACAATGTATTCTTCAGACCGCTCGGAGACCGGCAAACAGGACCATTGCAAGTTGGGCGGGTCAACGCCGGACAATAAAAACCGTCGTCCGACTTCCACTTTGCCATAGTAAATCGCGTCAAGTGTTTGGCCGACCTTCACATGTTCGGCCCCCTTGAGCACTTTTTCGACCTTCATCTTGACGACACCGGTGGTCAGGTTGCGTGTCAGTTCGCCATCCAGGCTGGACGCGATGACAACTGCATCCATTGTCAATGATTGTTGACGAATGGTCTGTTGAACCGATTCGCAAAACGGGCAAGCGTTGGCCGCGCCGCTGATCGCAAGTGTGGAAAGTCCCAGCACGACGACTGTGATGACGCGAAGGCCAGCAAGGGAAATTCGCGGGACGCGAAATCTTTCGCTAATCGGCATGTTTTGACGGGCCGGCGATTCGGCGGCACAGGCATTGGACGGCAATTGGGGCAGTGTCTGGCGAAGACGCATTCTGTTTTTGGTGGGTTTGGGGAGGAATGCGGCGGGACTTGAACACCCAATGATAGGTGCTAAACCGCCTGCCTGAGAAGACACAAACCGTTTCTCCCAGAATTCCCGGCACGATCGACTCAACCCACCCATCCAATTTTGCCGATACGACCGAAGATCCGGGCTAGATGCCCAGGAACCGACCGCCGTGAACACCCGTGAGTCTCGGCGTCGGAGGACACTTTTGAAACGACCAATGAACCGAGCCGACCCGCGACCCGCAAAGTGCGTGTGTTGCGTCAAACCGGCCGACAAGGGGGAGAGCAGGAATGCTTCGTCATTTGATCATCGCTGCCGTACTGGTGGCATCGGCCTTTACCTTGGCCGACGACGCGTCGGCCGACCAACGGGCTTATGGCCAAGCTTGGGGCGGCAGTGCCAGCACCCGTGACTGGAACCAGTTTTATCACTACCCCTACGTTTATTACCCCCAGAATTTCTGGGGCCAAGAATACTATCGTAGCGCCGACAGCCTGTACTACCGCTATCCGCAGGAAATGCGAATTCCGGTCTACAACAAACAATGGCACAACTATTACCCCAGCAACCGACGCTACCACACCGGCCACCATTTCATCTTGGACGTGTTTTAGGCGCTGCCCTGAAACCGCATTGAGATGGAGCACTAGGTGGCAACCAGCACCAAGATTCGTCCGCTCAGTCGTCTGATTGACAAGGCGACTGCGCCGATTTGGGCCATCGGACCGGACGGACACTTGGTCTTCTTGTCAGCGGCCGTGGGTGATTGGTTGACGATCGAGCCGGAAACGCTGGTCGGCCGACTGTGTGTCGCCGGCGCAAGTATTACCGATGATCCCTTGGACTATCTGGCTGCATCGCTTGCGCCCCCGCCGGGGTTTGCGAAGTCTGGTTTGTCATCGCTGTTGATCCAGCCGACGTTTCCCGGATCGCAATCTCGACGAATCGCAGCCATGGATACTCGATTCATCCGTCTGGGGTCAGACGACCAGTCGATGGCGATTGCGATCGGCGGAACATTCGATGACCAGCGTATCGATCCTGTGATTGACGCCGCCGTCCATTTGCGAAAACAGCTTGATAGTTGGCGCCGCCATCATGAATCCATGACGATGGCGGTATCTCTTGGCGTCTCGCGCGCCGCGATCCGGATTCAAAACCAGATTCAACTCGCCGAATCGGTTCGTAACGACGTGATCATCCTTGCACCAGCGGGATGCTTTGCCGATTCGATCGCGACAGCGGTCCACCAGCGTTCCGCGCCGGGAGAACCAATCGCGACGATTGATGGTCCGCTGATGGATGCGGAATTGTTGGACGCCAGCATGGGCGCGGTCATCAATCATCTGGCCGATTCGGATCGCAATTTCGCGACCGTGGTCATCAAGGACATTGACCAGACGCCGCTCGAGGCTCAACAGCGACTCGACGAACATCTTCGTCAATTCGGCCGGCGTTTGCGATTGATCGCAATTGCGTGCCGAACACCTAGGACTGCCGGTCCGACGAGTGAACGAGCCGATCAGGAATCGGCGCACTTCCTGGTCGATGCGCCGCCGATCGGTATCGATCCGACCGTCGCCGATCGGCTGTGTGGGTTGACGATTCGCCTGTGTCCATTGGCCGATCGGATTGTCGATCTGCCGTTGATCGCGACGGCGTTGCTGGATCGACGACGAGCGGCTGGTGATAGTCGCGCCGATCGATTCTCGCGAGCCGCACTTGATGCGTTGGTTATCTACCCATGGCCTGATAATCTTCGCGAACTGGAGCAAGCCATTCGACATGCGACGCGAAATTGTCGGGGCGACGTCATCGGTCCGGAACATCTTCCGCTGGCGATCCGATCGTATCGTCCCAACGAGGCTGTGCCGGCAGCCAAACAGACGATCGACCTTGACGAAGTCGTCGCCGGTTTTGAAGCGGAACTGATTCGTAATGCCCTGGACGCATGCGAAGGAAACCGAGCCGAAGCGGCGCGGCGGTTGAACATCTCGCGGGCAAGATTGCTGCGTAAGTTGGACATCGTCGACGGAGGTTCATCGGAGTGACTTCGTCCCATGGTTCTCGTCTGAAGGTCGAACCCGTTTCGGTTCTCGTTTGCGAATCGGGCCGACGTTGGTGTGATGCCGCCCGACGATTCGTCGGCCCGTTTCAGCATGCGCAGACGCCCGATGCTCACGAGGAATCATCCATGATCTTTTCGGTTCAATCCGCCGAGCATTCCAAGGTCCGGGCGATGATGGCCGGACATGAAGCGGTCGTCATTCTTTGGGAACTTTCGCCGGACAACTCCCCGGTCCTTGCGCTGACCATCGCGCAAATCGGCGTCGGTCGCGGGGATGTGTTACAACTGGCCGCAATCGATAACCCACCCAATCGGCAAACCAACGACCTGACGATGCGAATCATGGAATTGGGCGTTTCGGCCATCGTGCGATCC